>NZ_JBFUHY010000110.1:0-11943 GCF_056402155.1 Pseudomonas sp. P4_C1 | reverse complement strand
CGGTCACCACGTCCCCAGCGTCGGTGACTTCGTAGATATCGTTGCCATCACCGCCGGCCATCGTGTCGGCACCAAGACCGCCGATGAGCACGTCATTGCCCGCGTCACCATTGATGATGTCGTTACCGCCCAAGCCGTTCAGGATGTCGTTGCCAGCACCTCCGCTGGCAATGTCGTCGCCTGTCGTGCCGGTCCAGATGTCGACACCGGCGGTACCGACAAACACATCACCGACCACTGTCGTAGCGGCAGAGGTGACTCGCTCAAGTGTGCCGAGGTCATCGGTGTAACTCGCAACGATACGCAGTTGCTGACCGACCAGTGTCGGGGTGAGCGCGAGGGTCGTGCCCGTCTCGCCGACGATGTCGGCAAAGATCGCACCGTTCCCCGCCTGCCACTGATGGGTAATCACCGAGGTCGTGGTCCCGTTGGCGTCGGTGAACGCATCCGTGGCGGTCAAGGTCGAGCCTTCCGTCGGGGTCGTGTCGCTGATCAGCACCGTTCCGACCGGCAGGAAGTTGACGGTGCCGGTACCGGCCGCCGTGATCGGTGCGGTCGGCGCCGAGAACACCTCCTCCAGCACGCCATTGGCGTCCTTGTAGACCGCCCTGACGCGCAGAGCCAGTCCGGTTGGCACGACGAGTTGCGGGATAGCCGGCACGGCGCCAATGAGGGTCGCCGGTGGTGGGACCCTGAGTTCCGTGCCCACCGTGACAGTCAGACCCTCCGCGCGCGCGACCTCGCCGGCGGCAAAGAAGGTGATGTCTTCGAAGACGCCCGAGCCTGGGCTTGGTTCGAACTGCCAGAAGAAACTGATGGGGCTGGTGATCGCGCCACCGGTCGCGGTATTGTCGGCATCAGAGATGTCTGCCGCCGATACCGTCAGCGTCTGGCCGACGGCGGGCGTGGCATCGTCGATCGTCAGCGAACCGACTGGCGCCGAGTTCAAACCGCCAAGCACAATCGCCTGATCGGTGAATTGCAACCGCTCGATATTGCTGAGGGTGTCGATCCCGTCCCTGCCAGCGACACTGTCGGTGACCGTAACGGTGCCGTTGACGTTTTCGACCACGGTGTAATCCGCAAAATTGCCGGAGTACAGCGCCGTATCGAAGTCGGGACCGGGCGCCGTCAGAATCTCGCGGACGACCTGGAGCTGACCGGGGTTATAGGTGCCGTTCAACATCAGCGGGACCAGCGGTGTCATGTTGTCGAAGCTGGCGATTTCCGGCCCGGTGCCATCGATGTTCTGCCGCACGCTGATGCGCACGTTGAGCCACTTGTCGCCGTCGATCAGATCATCGCCGACCCGGCCTTCGATGACGTCGCTGCCGGCACCACCCAGGATAATGTTGCCCCCGTCGAACTTATCGTCGGCCGTCCCCCCGATACCGTCGGCACCGAATCCGGCGCTGCCGACGAACGCCCGCAGACCACTGATGAGGTCGAAGTTGGTGAGTACGCTGCCCGTGGCGCCAGCAATAGCGAGCGTTACCGCGGTGGAATCATCGCCAGTGAGAAAATCGGCGTGTGCCGATCCCGACAGCCCTTCCACCAGGTCCAACCGGGCAAGGATCGACGCAGTTGAACCAGGCACCTGCGGCTGATCGAAGAAGCGCAGACTGGAGTTGAGGCCAATGGTCACGCCGACCGGATCGTCCTTGTAGGTCGCCCAGTCGTAACCGGAGAACCCGATGAAACGGTCCGCCTCGCTAGGGCTGCCGATCATGATGTCATCACCGCCTTCCCCGTCGAAGTTATCCGGTCCGCCATCGCCCATGAAGACATCGTTGCCAATGATCGGATCGTTGCCGAATGGGTCGAAGTTGTCGCCGGCAACGCCATCGGCGGATCCGCCCTGGATCCAGTCGTCGCCTTCACCGCCGCGCGCGAACTCGTTCGCCTTGCTGCCGAGGATGAAGTCGTTGCCCAGGCCGCCACTGCTGTCGGCCGCGTCCTCGCCGGTGATGATGAAGTCCTGGCCGGCCTGGCCGAGGATCAGGTTCAGGCCGTTGCCGCCCTGGATGACGTCGTTGCCGTCCTCGCCGTGGATGACGTCGTCGCCGCCGATGTCGGTGATGATGTCGTCACCGGTACCGCCAAGGAGTTGGTCGTTACCGTAGCCGCCATCGATCCGGTCGTTACCGGCATCGCCATAGACCGTGTCATCGTCCGAGTCGCCGGCAATGAGGATATCGTTGCCGGCTGTGCCGCCGAGCACGACCGTATCGGCACCGGTGTAGTGCAGGTAGTTGGTATCCGGGCCCACTGTGCCGGGGTTGTCGCGGATCACCAGCGGTGTGAGGAAGTCACTGCGTGGTGAGCCAATCGGATGGTTCGACGGTCCAAAGGGATCGGCGGTGACTGGCAGATCATCGATCGTGCCGACGATGCCGTCGGGCCCGGCTACCACACTCGGGTTGTACTGACGCGTCTGGTCAATTTCCAGGGTAAAGGCCGGCGTCAGGAAAACCCTGGCCGAGAGGTGTGTTGCGTCGGTATTGGCCATGACCAGATTGGCGAACGTGTTGTTCTCAAGTTCCGCGCCAAAGTCCATCGAGGCGGTGCGTTCCAGATAGTAGAAGCGGTCTCCGTCCTGGAGTTTCTCCATCTGGTTCTCGAAGACGAAGTTGAAGGTCGAACCGAGCATGCCGCCAAAGGGCATTTTCTCCTCGGCCAGCCCGCCAACCCAGAAATCGACACTGTCCAGGCCGGTGATGGTCACGTCGTCCGCGGTGTTCAGAATACCGTCCGCACCAGCGGTGCTGGCCCAGGCACCTGTGCTGTTGAGGAAGTCGACACGGTCGGCCGGTGCAGTCGCGCTGCCTAACACCAGGTCCGCAGCCGCGGCGCGCTTGTCCGCCAGCGTGATGGCGCCGGTGATGGTCGAGTGTGTGCCGTAGGCGGCGATGAAGTTGATCAGCGATTCCGGATGTTTTATGTGCTGCACGAAATCGGCCCAACTGGTGTAAGGCTTGAGCTCTGCGTCGCCAGTAGGCAGATAGAACTCCCGCCGCGCCGCGTTCAGGGACGGAATGCCGGTATCGCGGCCGCGCGCCAGGTTGATGGCAGGCAGATCGAGCGGCAGGCCGAGCAGATTGTTGCGCAGGGCTTCAGTGACGAACTCGTCAATCTCGTTGCCTACCTGACGGGTCACGCCGCGCACGATGGCACCGGCCGCCTGTTCCGGGGTCGGACCGCTGCCCGCGAACGCGATCGGGTTGAGGAAGGCCTGAATCAGCCCGATATCGCTTGAGGCGAAGTTCGGATCCAGCCGGTCGACCTGCTCCAGCAGCATCGAGTGCCCGAAACGATAGACGGTGTGCGCGAACTCGGCAACGATGCTCGGATCGATCGCAGTGTCGTACACCTGGCCCGGGGCGAAGAAGGGATCGACCATCGGCTGGATCGTACGCGCGAACTCCTCGAACACCAGGTGCTGGTACTGCATCTCGGTGCCGAACTTCGCGGTCTGGAACAGGCGCTCGCCGTTCCAGTCAAGGGTCGTGGTATCGACGGGAACGGCAGTGACAGGCGTCAGCAGCCACTCGTTCAGGAACGACACGTCGCCGCTTGCCGCTGTCGCCAGGACCACCGCCATGGTGTGATCGACCAGGCGGTTGTGCTCATGGTGGAAGATGGAATGGACGGTGGTCAGACCGATGTTCTCGTTGACCCGGCCGTCGCCGGCAATGTAGTGCGCGTCCAGCAGTTCGTTGTCGTAGAAGCCCGGTGCAGGCGTACCGCCAACAACAGTGTCCACATCGGGCAGGAGTGCTGCGCCGGTCACGTCGTCGATCGGAACGGCGGTGTGCGCGATGTCGTTGAGGAAGGCATGACCGGTGCGTACGGCATCGACCAGGCTGATGGGCGCCGCCGGATTACCTTCAACGAGCACATCGTCGGCCGTGCCGGCAATGCCGTCCGGGCCCACCATCACCACCTGAGGAAAACCGTTCGGACCCTTGATGAAATTGCCGTAGGCGTCGGTCGCCAGCAGTGGCACGTTGTTGAAATCGGCATCGGTGAGATTGATGCCGAGCAGGTCATGAGCTTGCGCCTTGACTACCTTCCAGGTTGCCATGCCACCGATCCCGACGTCGTCGGCCGTACCGAACACGCCATCGGCGCCCAGATCACGATTTTCGATCAACTTGCCGGTGGCCACCGGATCGCCCGCTGCGTTGAGCTCATAGGCACGCAGGAACACCTGGTGCGAAGGATGCGAGCKGTAGGTCTGGTTCTGGTCGACAAACGGCGAGGTGGTATTGGTGTTCTCGTGGATGTCGTCGGCCGTACCGAGGATGCCATCCGGGCCGGGCAGATTGGTGGCGCGCGTCAGCACCATGAAGTTGGTCGGGCTACCGGGCACGAACAACGGGTCATCCGGCTGCAGCGGAATGAACACGGTGCCCGAGCCGCCCTTGGTGACGAGGTCCAGGCCATGGTCGAAAAACTGGCCGAAGAAGGTCATCCATTGGTTGAAGGGCGCGGTCAGGCCCGCGTCGGGACTCACGTTCGAGTTGAAGAAGGTCTGGAACGTCGTGCCGTCGGTGCGGGTTCCGGTAATCACCTGTGAGCCGACTTTCAAGACATCGTCAGCCGTGCCAAGGATGCCATCCAGCCCCGGATCGAAGGTAGCCGCGACCGCTGCCGGGTTGCTGGCGGTCTGGTCGACGATCAGGTTGCTGATGGTGCGCGGCTGCGAGTCGTTCACCAGGCCGCTGGTCTGGAGGTAGCTCGTGGCGGCGTCGGCCGTGCGGAAGTCCGGAGTGGTCAGGCGCGGGAATACGTTATCGGCGGCACCGAACTCAGGATGGAGCAGGTTGTTTTCCGTCCCTTCGACCGTGCGCAAACCGTACGGCACCCGTATGTTCGGCAGCAGAGAAACCATGTTCTCACCCGCCGCGTTGTGTTCCGCGATCTTGATCTGGTCAAGGATGAACGCCAGGTCCGATTGCGTGTAACGCACACCGTTGCTGGGGGCAGTGGTCTGCGGATCGATCAGCGAAGGCGCCGCTGCGGGGGCCGGCGCGCCGGCAACTACGGCCGTGGTCGGTGCCGAGAACACCTGTTCGGTCACGCCATTATCGTCCGCATAGAAGCCTTTGACGCGCACTGCCAGGCCGGCAAGATCCGCCGTCACCGTGAGAGTGGGCGCGTCCGCTCTTGTAAATCCGAGACCGATGCGGCCTGGCCCGAGGATGATGTCCTCGAAGACGCCCGAGCCCGGTGCCAATTCAACCTGCCAAATGTAACTGATGGAATTGTTGATCCCCCCACCCGCGTTGTCGGCATCGCTGATGCCTGCCGCCGACACGGTCAGCGTCTGGCCAACGGTCGGTGCGGTGTTATCGACCGTCAGTGCGCCCACAGGCTCGGCGTTGACCCCCTGCACGAGGACCACTGCCTGATCGGAGAACTGCAGCCGCTCGATGTGGGTGAGACGGTCGGTTTCTTCATTGCCGACATTGTCGGTCACGGTGACGACGTCGGTGGCGACGAGATCGAGGGGAACGGCGGGATCGACGACGATGCCATTGACGGCGATCGTGTAGTTCGCCAGAGGGCCCATGAAGTTGACGGTGTCGAACGCAGCCCCGCCTACGGATGTACCGGGCAGGATTTCGCGCACGGCGACGAGCTGGCCGGGATTGAAGGTGCCGTTCAGCATGAGCGGGATCAGGGGCTCCATGCTGTCGAAGGTGGCGATCTCCGGCCCGGTGCCATCGATGTTCTGCCGCACGCTGATGCGCACGTTGAGCCAACTGTCGCCGTCGATGAGGTCGCTACCGCCAAGGCCTTCGATGATGTCGCTGCCATCGCCACCGAGGATGATGTTGCCCGCGCCGAACTGATCGTCTGCGGTACCCACGATGCCGTCGGGGCCAGCAGCAGCGGCGCCGACGAAGGCCCGCAGGCCGCTGACGAGATCGAAGTTGGTGAGGATGCTGCCCCTGGCCGTGATGTTGGCGATGATGGCTGCGTTTTGGTTGTCGCCGCGCAGGAAGTCGGCGAAGGACGACCCCGACAGGCCCTCCACTTCCGCGAACCGGTCATAGATCGCGTCGGCCGATTGCGCCACCGCGCCCACGATATTGCCCGCGGCATCGGGCACCGCGTGATAGGGACTGAAGAACGGGGTGACCATGTCGACGGTCACGCCGAACTTGTCATTCTTGTAGGTGGTCCAGTCGAACCCGGACATGCCATCCATCTTGTCCTGAGCGTCGCTGGCGACGAACACTTCGTCGCCGCCCTCGCCGATCATTTCATCGAATCCGCCTTTTCCGATGAAGATGTCGTTGCCGGGCACATCGTCGGACAACGTGGGGCTATTGTTGTCGCCGACCGCACCGTCCTGGGTGCCCCCCTCGATCCAGTCATCGCCTTCGCCGCCCTGCGGCGATAGGTTGACTTTGGCGCCGAGGATGAAGTCGTCGCCCGCGCCGGCGAAGGTCATGGTGATGTCTTCGGTGGTGATGATGAAGTCTTTGCCAGCGCCGCCGAAGACCAGGTTGTTGAGGCCGAGGGTCGAGTTGCCGGCCTGGATGACGTCGTTGCCGTCCTCGCCGCGCAGGGTGTCGCTGCCGCCGATGTCGGTGATGATGTCGTCGCCGGCACCGCCAAAGACGTTGTCGTTGCCGTAGCCGCCGTCGAGGCGGTCGTTGCCGGCGTCGCCATAGACGGTGTCGTCGTCCGAGTCGCCGGCAATGAGGATGTCGTCGCCGGCCGTGCCGCCCAGCACGACCGTATCGCCGCCGGTGTAGTGCAGGTAGTTGGTATCCAGGCCCACTGTGGCGGGGTTGTCGCGGATCACCAGCGGCGTGAAATGGTCAATCCGTGGTGAGCCGATCGGGTGGATCGACGGGCCAAAGGGGTCGGCGTTGGCGGGCAGATCGTCGAGCGTGCCGACGATGCCGTCCGGGCCGGCCACCACACTCTGGTTGAACTGGCGCGCCGGGTCGGTCTCCAGGGTGAAGGCCGGCGTCAGGAATACGTTAGCCGACAGGTGTGTTGCGTCGCTGTTGAGCATCACCAGATTGGCGAACGAATTGTTCTCCAGTTCAGTGCCGAAGTTGAGTCCCGCGGTGCGCGCCAGATAGTAGAGGCGGTCACCATTCTGCAGGTTTTCCAACTGGGTTTCGAAGACGAAGTTGAAGCTCGAACCCAGCAAGCCACCAAAGGGCATCTTCTCTTCGGCCAGGCCGCCGATCCAGAAGTCGACGTTGTCCAGGCCGGAGATGGTGAAGTCGTCTGCGGTGTTCGGAATACCGTCCGCCCCGGCGTTATTCGCCCAGACACCGGTGCTGTGCAGGAAGTCGAGACGGTCGATTGGCGCGGTCGCGCTGCCGAACACCAGGTCTGCAGCCGCGGCGCGCTTGCCCGCCAGCGTCGTAGCGCTAGTGATGGTTGAGTGCGTGCCGTAGGCGGCGATGAAGTTGACCAGCGATTCCGGGTGCTTCATGTGCTGCACGAAATCGGCCCAGCTCGTGTAGGGGGTCAACTGGCTGTCGCCGGTCATGTGGTAGAACTCGCGCCGCGCCTCGTTCAGCGACGGGATGCCGGCGTCGCGGCCACGCGCCAGGTTGAGGGCGGCCAGGTCCAGCGGCAGGCCGACCAGGTTGTTGCGCACCGCGTCGGTCACGAACTCGTCGATCTCGTTGCCGACCTGGCGGGTCAGGCCGCGTACGACGGCGCCTGTCGCCTGCTCAGGGGTAGGGCCGCTCGCAGCGAATGCCAGCGGGTTGAGGAAGGCCGCGATCAGGCCGGTCTGTTGATTGCCCGGGGCAGTCGGATTGCCGTCGCCGACGACGTTGAAGTTGGCATCGAAACGATCGACCGTCTCCACCAGCATCGAGTGACCGAAGCGAAAGACCGTATGCGCGAACTCGGCGACGATCGCCGGGTTGATCGTGGTGTCGTTACCCATGGGTGCCAGGAAGGCGTCCACTTGCGGCTGGACGGTGCGCGCGAACTCCTCGAACACCAGGTGCTGGTACTGCATCTCGGTACCGAACTTGGCGGCCTGGAACAACCGCTCGCCGTTCCAGTGCAGGGCCGCGATGTCGGCCGCCGTCACCGGCAACGCCGTCAGTTGGGCGTCGGGCATCAGCCACTGGTTCAGGAAGACGAGGTCGGCGGAGGCCAGGACCGTCGCCTTGGTCTGATCAACCAGACGGTTGTGCTCGTGGTGGAAAACGGAGTGAACGGTGGTCAGGCCAATGTTCTCGTTGACGCGGCCATCGCCGGCGATGAAGTGCGCATCCAACAACTCGTTGTCGTAGGTGCCGGGCGCTTGCGGGCCGCCAATGACAGTGTCCGCATCAGGCGTCAGGCCGCCGGTCGGATCGGCGCTGTGGGCGATGTCAATGAGGAACTGGTGACCGGTGCGCACGGCGTTCGTCAGGCTGATTGGCGCGGCCCGATCACCCTCGACGAGTATGTCATCGGCGGTGCCGGCAATGCCATCCGGACCCTTCATCACGACTTGCGGAAGGCCGTTGGGGCCCTTGATGAAGTTGCCATAGGCGTCGGTTGCCAGCAACGGCAGGTCGAACACATCCGCATCGGTCAGGTTGATCCCGAGCAGATCATGGGCCTGGGCCTTGACCACCTTCCAGGTGGCCATGCCACCGATTTCGACGTCGTCGGCGGTGCCGAACACACCATCGACACCCAGGTCACGATTGGTGATCAGCTTGCCGGTGGCGACCGGGTCGCCGGCGGCGTTGAGCTCATAGCCGCGCAGGAATACCTGGTGCGAAGGATGCGAGCTGTAGGTCTGGTTCTGATCGACAAACGGCGAGGTGGTGTTGCTCTGATCGTGGATGTCATCGGCGGTGCCGAGGATGCCATCGGCGCCTGGCAGATTGGTGGCCCGCGTCAACACCATGAAGTTGGTCGGGCTACCAGGCACGAACAGTGGATCGTCGGGCTGTAGCGGAATGAAAACCGTGCCGCTGCCGCCTTTGGTGACCAGGTCCAGGCCGTGGTCGAAGAACTGGCCGAAGAAGGTCATCCAGGCGTTGAAGGGCGCGGTCAGGCCCGCGTCCGGCGTGATATTAGGAATATTGAAAACGGAAACGTCGTCGGCGGTGCCGAACAGGCCATCCAGACCGGGGCTGGTGACCACCTGTGAACCCGGGTTGGCCGCAGCAGCCGCGACCGCCGCCGGGTTGTTGGCGGTCATGTCGACGATCAGGTTGCTGATGGTGCGCGGCTGCGAGTCGAAGACGGCACCGCTGGTCTGCAGGTAAGAGGTCGGCGTGGTTCCGCCAGGATCGGCGGGGCCGAAGAAGCCGACCGGTTGGACCTGCGCGGTATTGAACACCGGTGTCGTCATGCGCGGGAAGATGGTGTCGGCGGCGCCGAACAGGGGATCGGCCAGGTTGTTGCCGAAGCCGGAGACAGTGCGCAGGCCGAAGGGGACTTCTACGTTCGGCAGCATGTCAACCAGACTCGCGCCTGCCGCATGCCGTTCGGCGATGAAAATTTGTTCGAGAATGAATTCGAGATCGGACTTGTTGAAGCTGGCCATGGCTGTTTCCTCGATGCTTGACTAATCAGGAAACCACACGCTTAAAACACGGCTGCAAACGCGTGGCTTAGTGTTGAACCCCATAAACAAAAAACAGAAATTGAACGACGGGACCTGATTTCACGGCCATACGAAGCCCTTACTGAATCGCGTGCGATCAGCAGTGCTCAACTGAGGATCAATTCCCCATGACAACCGTAACTACAGGCTGGTATTGCGCCTCAAGGAGGCGCCGGCCCATGAACACGGGTTGGATAGATGGCGTAACTTACTAATGGCCCCGTCACGTATCGGGGCTCTATGCATCTGTCCATATGGCTCTCTCAGGCATAGGGGGCTTGTCACAGATGCCACACATCCAGCGATCAGAGTCATTGGCCGGAATACGCTGGCGAAGATCGCCATAGTCCGGGAGTTCCTGAGGGGTGATGGCACGGTTCTGCGTCCATGCGGCTTCGTCAACAAGCCTTTTATCCATGAGCAAACTGGCATCGACTACGAATTGACTAGTCTGTATTGGAGACGGGTTCAACACGCCTGATGGCGGAGTCAGGAAATCAATACTATTGGTAATAACCCCCGGCTGCTTTTGCCGGAAATAGCGATTACCCGGATTGATCGAGAATCTTTTTAATCTATTCATCGCCCCTCCCGCCCTCAACCTCGAATGCTAGCTTTACACTCCATTGAAAATGAGTATTGAGGTGCTACCCGGATGTGTACAGAGACGAAAGCCCAGTCAAATTCTGAGACCTTGGTCAAAGAATCGGATCAGACCTTGGTCGAATCAGACGCTGGCCAAACGTCCAGTGACGCAGTGCCCGGGAGACAGATCCCCCTTGCGAAACTGCGCCATTTAAGCCGCTCAACCCAGTTCGTAATCTGCGCCACAGTAATTCTGGGTTTGACCATGACACTCGTTGGAAACCTCGTAAGCCAGAGTATCGAAGATGCAACGGTTCAAACGGCGGCAGAGACGGGGGCGCGTTATATGCAGAACTTTCTCGAACCTTCTGTCCAGGGATTGACCACTGCCAAAGAACTCCCCGATGAAACGATTCGGACCATCGATCAGCTGCTGTCCAGCACCTCGCTCAGTACACATGTTGTCTCGGTGAAGATCTGGCTTCCAGACGGCACGATTGTCTACAGCACCGACAAATCCACGGTCCAGAAAAAATTTCCGACAGAGGAGATCTCACAGGCGCTGACAGGCAAGATCTATACAGAACTGGACAATGATCTTGAGGATGATACTGACGATGCGTTTGAGCGAAGCCTGAATATTCCGTTCTATGAAATTTTTGCTCCACTGCGCGAAACGGGTACTGGAAAGATTGTTGCGGTGGGTGAGTTCTACGAAACCGCGCAAGCGCTACAGCGCGAAATCAATAACGTTCGCCAGAAAGTATGGGCGATTGTTGGTACGGCAACGATGGCCATGCTTTTGCTTTTATTTTTTATCGTTCGGCGTGACGACAAGATCATAAAGCAGCAGGAAACAGCACTTAAATTGCGAATGCATGAGCAAGCCAGGTTGCACTCAAATAATGCCGCCCTTCAGCACAAAGTCACTACAGCCAATCGCGAATTCTCAAAAATCAATGAACTCACTCTTCGTCGGATCGGGGCAGATCTTCATGATGGTCCTGCTCAGCTGTTGTCACTTATTCTCCTTCGCCTTGAAGAGCTCGAAGATTCGCAAGGCGCCTCGGATGGGGAAGTCCTCGAAATGATCAGACGTGCCGGCGAGGATGCTTTAAACGAAGTGCGGGAAATTTCACTCGGCCTGGCACTTCCGGAAGTCAATGATCTGAGCCTGCACGATGCACTGGTGTTGCTTGCCCAGCGGCACGAAGAGCGAACCGAGACGCGAGTCGAACTGGAGCTTGATACGCTTGCGGACGATGTACCGGCAGCGCATAAAATTTGTATTTACCGCTTCGCCCAGGAAGCATTGAACAATGCCTATATTCACGCCGGAGGAAAAGGCCAAAAACTCAGCGCTTCTCACTCCGAAGGGCTACTGCAAGTGCAAGTCGAGGATGCAGGAGTGGGTATTCCAAACGAGAAACCGAGCGTGCCAGGTCGAGGCAGGACTCATCTGGGCCTTGTCGGCATGCGCTATCGCGTCGAATCCCTCGGCGGAATATTCATCATTGAATCGGCGCCCCATGCCGGAACCAAAGCCAGGGCGCAGTTCAAAATCTGATCACCCGTACCAGAATGATCGTCGCACCCAAGTGACCGCAAATGCTTATGGCCCGTTATTTGTCTAGCCGTTGTCATTCAAGTCGCGGCGTTGAAGAGCACTACATAAGCCAGGTATATGGTCACTCTCCCAATGCCGTCTCACTGCTGCGACTGCCTGCGTCCGGTTACGAACACGTAGGAACACGTAG
>NZ_JBFUHY010000109.1:0-12078 GCF_056402155.1 Pseudomonas sp. P4_C1 | reverse complement strand
CTCAAGAACTTAAGACCAGCCTGAACAAGTAGTTTCAAAAACAAAGAGTCCGCAGGCCTCGGTGAAACTGCGGAATTCTTTATTGAAAACACATCGTTAATTTCATTGCGAAGCTACAGTAGCACCAAAGTTTTCGGAACACCTGCTGTGCTTTTTGCAGGGTTGAGCATAAATCAATAATCGCAATCCTTATTAAATTAAGAGTGAATAAATGAAAATTACTTCTATCAAGAGTTTGTTTTTTGTCGCCCTGATTTCGAGCTTGGGCGCGATTGCTCAAGCAGATAGCCTACCGAGTGACCAACAAGACAGTAGTAAAGCAGTGAGCAAACCTACCTACGTAGAAGAATACCAAGCTATCACTGAGGTGCTTAACAAGTATATTGAGGGTTGCAAGCAGGCCAAGAGCAGTATCATGAAGCCCGCTTTCAACGAACATGCGACGATGTACAGCGTCGGCGCCGATGGCAAGCTAGCCGGCGGCGCGATACCAATCCTGTTCGATGGGATCGACAAGGGTTTCCGTCCATCTCCTGACGCAAAGACCGCTATTACCCGCATAGAGATCGTCGGTACTGCCGCTAGTGCTCGCATCGACGCCAACGATATGTCAGGCATCTCCTTCACCGACTTCTTTCATCTGCTGAAAGTCGAAGGCAAGTGGACTGTGGTTAGCAAGATTTTCCAAACGCATGTAGCGCCTTAATTACTTGAGCCGTCCGGCGGCTTTGTGCTCGACTATCTAGGGCTTCTGCGCTGGAACCCTTCGATCACAGCTATCGACTTTAGTTAGTGGAGTCGGTATTCAACCGCCGGATGACCCAGTCCTTTCTTGATCTTACGAAATTTTGATTACTACTTTACCAAAGGCGCCTCTGGCCAAGTGCTCATACGCTTGGCGTGCTTGATCAAATGGATACACGTGGTCGATTACCGGGCGAATCTTGTGCTCATTCAAGAATTCGTTCATGCGATCAAATGAGGAGCGAGGAGCAACGGCGATGCCACGAATCGTTGTTTGCCGGAAGATCAAAGGCATCAGGTTCAGTGCAGAGGTTTGGCCGGTCAGGAAGCCGATCTGTGCGATACGTCCTCCTGCCTTTGTCGCTGCAACCGATTGATTGATGCCATCCCCGCCTGCCACATCCAGCAGGAGATCGACCCCCTTGCCGTCAGTGAGCTTTAGTACTTCCTCTGCCCACTCAGGGCTAGTGCGATAATTTACACCCGCAACAGCACCCAGTTTTTTCACTGCTTGCAGATTGTCATCTCGACTGGAAGTGACGATAACTTTGGCGCCAAGTGCCGTTGCAATTTGTGCTGCGAAAACAGAAACACCCCCTGAACCCTGAACCAAAACGGTTTGGCCTGCCTCGATCTGGCCGAAATCAACGAGCGCATACCATGCGGTCAGAGCAGCAATTGGAAGGGTCGCAGCTTCCTCATCCGACATGTTGTCGGGCGCACGTACCGCGCTGTCTTCATGGATAATCATGTACTCCGCCAGACCGCCCGGCAATGGCGAGCCGAAGCAGTAGTTGGGCTCATCAGGCCCTGGCATGCCATCCAACCAACGTGAGTAAAGGTGTGAGTTAACTCGATCTCCGATAGAGAAGCGGCTGACGCCATCACCGACTGCTACGACAGTACCTGCCGCGTCGCTTACAGGGATTAGCGGCTTGGGCACCATATGAGGCTCATAGATGCCGTCAACGATAGCCTTATCTCGGAAGTTGAGCGATACAGCCCCCACTTTTACCAGCAGTTCTCCAGCTTTGGGCACGGGTGTCTCAGCTTCCCCCTGCACAAGATTGTCCAATCCGAAATCTTTCAGAAGCCACGCTTTCATTTTCAGTCTCCAGCAATTTTGAATGTGCAGGGGAGGAAAGCTCCTCCCTTACGCTGAGGACATTGTTGAGATTTCGCGGCACTAGATAAATGTGCAGAAACCAACAGGATTGTTATCCTGATCAGCAACAATCATCCAGTTATCATGTTTCCCGAGAAAGAGACTTATGGAGCTTCTACAGTCGATGCAGGTATTCGCCAAGCTGGCTGAGTTGGGAAGCTTCACCAAAGTCGCGGAGGCAATGCAGGCAGGACGCCCGCACGTCACACGCACCATTCAGGATCTGGAAGCTTCGCTGGGTGTCCGCCTGTTCCAACGCACTACTCGTAAAGTGAAACTGACTGCTGAGGGCGAGCGGTTTTATGAGCGTGTCAAAGAGATTTTGGCAACAATCGCAGAAGCCACTTCCATGTTCGACCGTAGTGGGTCGACGTTGCGGGGACGGCTTCGCATTGACATCCCCACTGCATTTTCCCAGCACAGCTTCATGGAAAACCTGAGAAAATTTACGGAGGCATTTCCCGAAATCGAGCTTTCGCTGGGCGTGACCGACCGTGCGGTAGATCTCGTAGCCGAGGGCATCGACTGTGCATTGCGAATCGGCGACCTCCCGGACTCAAGCATGGTAGCTAGAGAAATTGGTACCGCCACCATGGTGACCTGTGCGTCTCCAAGTTATCTCCAAGCCTGCGGGGTACCCAGAACCCTAAACGATCTAACAGACCATCGATGTGTCAGCTTTCTTTCTGGTCAGAATCACAGACCGCTGCCTTGGCATTTCTCGGTAGACGGTGAAGATCGTCCACATACTCCTCATGGTGGTATCACCGTGAATGAGTCGAATGCCTACGTTCAATGCGGTGTTGCAGGCTTCGGCATTATTCAAGCGCCGGGAATTACCGTTGAGACTTTCCTCGAAAGCGGAGAACTGGTTGAAGTGCTCAGGGCATTTCGTCCCAAGCCTCGCCTGGTTTCCGTGCTTTACCCAAGTAGAACGCATCTTGCACCTCAGGTGGATGCGTTTGTGGATTGGTTAAAGGAGCATTTTCCAGTGCTACACCCCAGCTGGTTCAAATCTCACTAACCTGCAGCCGTATGCCGACTCGGCATAGAGATAGGTTTTTGCCGTAAAATGTGTCTGGCGCACGATCATCAACTACCGTGTACCGGGCAGCAATCGACCCAATCGGTTCGTCACGGTCTCCAGAAATACAGTGGCAATACAAATGCGGGAGTAATGGAAGCTGAGCACGGCACCGCGACCGCTGAGTCTTGGCTGACCAAGAGAGTTCAGCTTGAGTACAAAAGGGCCAGAGAAGGGCCCTTTTTCTTGCTCAGTTTTCAGCCAGTTTGCGCCGTTGGTAATACTCCTGGCGATAGCGAACTTCCCTCAAGCTTAATGACAACTTTGCCTTTCGATCTTCCTTGTTCGACATAGCTCAAAGCCTCGGCTGTTGATTCGAAAGGGAAGGATCGGTCGACCACCGGTTTGATAATGCCGGACTCGATCAGAGCAGTGATTTCACCCAATTGAGCACCACTCGCACGCATAAAAACGAACGCATAGCTGACGTTCCGCCTGCGAGCTTTTCTGCGGATACCGGTGCTCAACAAACGCATCACCAAACCCAATCCCCAGGACAGTTTTTGCTCTTCAGCGAATTGCGGCGTCGGCGGCCCCGAGATGGAGATGAGCTGGCCACCAGGCTTCAGAATGGTGAGCGACTTTTCTAGCTCATCCACGCCCAAGCTGTTCAATACGACGTCATAGTCCTGCAAAACGCTTTCGAAGTTTTGCGTCTTGTAATCGATGACAACGTCCGCTCCCAGCGCTTTAACCCATTCAACATTGTTTGTGCTGGTGGTTGTCGCAACGAAGGCGCCCAGATGCTTGGCGAGTTGGATGGCGATTGTACCGACGCCACCCGAGCCGGCGTGGATAAAGACCTTCTGGCCTTTTTTCAGCTTGGCGGTTTCAACCAGCACTTGCCAAGCCGTCAGAGCCACCAGCGGGAGGGATGCGGCCTCTTCCATGCTGATGTTTTTAGGTTTCAACGCGAGTGCATTTTCCTGTACCGCAATCAGCTCGGCGAACGTGCCTATGCGCTCCTGAGGAGGGCGTGCGTAGACTTCGTCACCTGGCTTGAAGCGCCGCACACCGGATCCAACGCTGATCACGACCCCAGCCAGGTCATTGCCCAATATCAACGGGAATGAGTACGGCAAGATCAGTTTGAATTCGCCTGTACTGATCTTTGAATCAAGCACGTTGACGCTTGTGGCATGCACTTGAACCAGGACGTCATGTGCACCCACCTCAGGTGCGGGCACCTCGGCTACACGGCCATTATTCTTGCCGTAACGGTCGATTAGAAACGCCTTCATGTTGATTCAACTCTCATGGATTCAAATGGGAATGGCCGAATACGCTCAGGCATCCAGGAATACCGTTGCGTTGGCCACGAAGTCGGCATGATGTTGGAAAATTCCGCCATGCCCTGCGTCTTCGTAAATGATCAGTTGTGAATTCGGGATCCGGTTTGCCAAGTCGGTGGAGTTGATCGTGGGCACCATGATGTCGTTGTCACCGTTGGCGATCAGCGTCGGTATCAGTATGCGACTGAGATTTTGTGGGGGTTGTCTGCCCCATGCCTGAATGGCTTTTAACTGCCGCAAAAAAGCGGTTGGCGTTGGATTTTTGTCTCGATCTTTCCTGCGCTCCTTCAGGCGATTCAGAAAATCCTTGGCGGCTCGCCGGCCATTGACCGTCGAGGTGAAGAAGAGGTAGGTCTTCGGATCGCGCAACGTCAGCAAACCTTTAAGCATTAACGGCCAGCTCACTGACCAGACCTTGTCGATGCCGGTGCCGCCAGCAGGCCCGGTACCGGTCAGAATCAGTCTGCGCACCAGGTCAGGGGCGCTCAGAGCAATTTCCTGGGCCACGAACCCACCAAGTGAAAAACCCAGCAGGTCGACCTTGTCGAAACTCAGCGCACGAATCAAAGCGACGGCATCGCTTGCCATTTCACTGACCGTCGCAGGGGCCGTGCCACCTGATGCGCCGATTCCCCGATAGTCAGTGGCGATGATGCGCCTGGTGCTTGCGAGCCCGTCCATGATCCGTGGGTCGAAGTTGTCCAGCACTGCGCCCCAATGGTTAAGCAGAACGAGCGGCAACTCACCCTTGGGGCCTATGTCACGGTAAGCGAACGCTGTTCCTTCGACCTTGATCCATTTGTTCGCTGCATTTACGAACTGCGTGCGCGATCCGGGATGAAGTTTTGTGTCTTGAATATTCATGTTTGCCCCGTGATGCGGGTCGAAAAGCTGCAAGTGAGACTGTGTTGCAGGCGCTTTTAAATCGAGTGCTGCGCACCAGCGCCTGCTGCACGATGATTACGCCTTGGCTTGATAACGCTCGGCGACATCGGATTGCCTGATCTGCGACAGCAAGCCCTGGCGTGCGGCCTGCAAGGCATCCCAACGGGCGGCGTCCTGCAAGGGTGGGATGGTCACTGGCTCGCGACGATCGAAACCGACCAGCGCGGCATCGACCAGATCACCCACTTCCATGACGTCACTGAGGGTATTGATGTCGATGCCCGCTCGCTCCCAGATTTCGGTGCGAGTGGCTGCCGGCAGAACGGCTTGCACATAGACGCCTTTGGGCGAAAGCTCCAGGCTCATACCTTGAGAAAGAAACAGTACAAACGCCTTGGTCGCGCCGTAGACCGTCATGCCGAACTCAGGTGCCAGGCCAACAACCGAGCCTATGTTGATAATCGCGCCGTTTCCGGCTTGTGCCAGGCGTGGGGCGATGGCGCTGGCAAGCCGTACCAGCGCCGTAGTGTTGAGCGTAACCAACTGAGCAACGCTGTCGGTGGATTGTTCGATAAAGCTGCCGGATTGTGCGGCGCCTGCATTGTTCACCAGGATGCCAATACTGGCGTCGTCGCGCAGGCGGGCCTCGACCGTGGTCAAATCGCTGATTTGGGTCAGGTCAGCCTGGAGAACATCAATGGTGATGTTGTGTTTCTCACGCAGCCGGGCTGCAAGAACATCCAGCCGCCCTTTGTCGCGGGCAACCAGTACGAGGTCGTGCCCGCGCTGTGCAAAGCGCTCGGCATAGGTAGCGCCGATGCCAGTGGAGGCGCCGGTAATGAGAACGGTGGTAGGGATGCTCATGAATTGATCCTCAGTTTCGGATATCGATAGGCGAGTCATGCGTGGTGTCCGGAGGACGTGCGCTGACCTGATTTTTAGCCGTGCCGGGTACTGGATTCAGCAAGGGTTGGGTAGTCGATGTAGCCTTCTGCACCGCCGCCATACAGGGTCGCAGGATCGAACGCCGACAAAGAGGCAGCGGTTTTAAGGCGCTCCACCAAGTCAGGGTTACCTATGAAGGGACGTCCAAAGGCGAACAAGTCAGCCTTGTCATCGTTGAGTTGAGAGGTGGCCAAATTCACGTCGTAGCCATTGTTCGCGATGTAAGTGTTTTTGAAGCGTTGGCGCAAAGAACCAAAGTCGAAGGGCGCAATATCGCGTGGCCCGCCAGTCGCGCCTTCGACCACATGGAGGTACACAATGCCCAAGGCATCGAGTTGGTCGACAATGTAGTCAAACTGGGCCTGCGGTTCGCTGCTGGAGACACCATTGGCTGGCGAAACTGGCGATATACGGATGCCTGTGCGCTCTGCACCGACCTCGGCTACTACCGCCGCCGTCACTTCCAGCAGTAGGCGAGCGCGATTTTCAATCGAGCCACCGTAGGCATCGGTGCGGATATTGGCACCGTCCTTGACGAACTGATCCAGCAAATAGCCGTTTGCGCCGTGGATCTCTACGCCATCGAATCCCGCAGCGATGGCATTTGCCGCCGCTTGGCGAAAATCATTAACGATCCCGGGAAGCTCGCTGATATCAAGCGCTCGCGGCTCTGAAACGTCCACGAAGCTATTATTGACGAAGACCTTGGTTGCGGGACGGAGAGCGGAGGGTGCTACCGGAGCGGCGCCGTTCTCCTGCAGGTCAACGTGCGATACGCGTCCGACATGCCACAGTTGCAGGAAAATTCGTCCGCCTTTTGCGTGGACGGCATCGGTGACCTTGCGCCAGCCATCAATCTGCGCCTGCGTGTAGATACCGGGCGTATCCTGGTAGCCCTGTCCCTGCTGCGAGATCTGCGAGGCTTCGGAGATCAACAGGCCTGTAGAGGCTCTCTGGCTGTAATAGGTTGCAGCGAACTCGCTCGGGACGAAGCCTTCTCCCGCACGGTTACGCGTCAGCGGAGCCATCACGATTCTGTTGGAAAGTGTCAGCGAGCCGAGCGTGTACGGCTCAAATAACGTCTTATCGTTCATATCGTTTCCATACTCGTTGATTAATGAAGGCGACATGCGCCGTGCCAGGGAATATTCGTGTTGGCGCATTTATGATGTCGATCGAACTCAAAACTGTCAATGCTTTTGATTATGATCGACATCAGAGTATGATGAAGGCATTGCTTTGAGATGCAGAGGCGCAGGAAATGAAGATCACCAAGGCGCAATCACTCGCCAATAGAGCTCACATCGTTGAGACGGCTTCAGAGCTGTTTCGCGAGCGTGGCTACGATGGCGTGGGGGTGGCGGAACTCATGGCAGCTGCCGGATTTACGCAAGGAGGTTTCTACAAGCATTTCGGCTCCAAGGCCGATTTGATGGCTGRAGCGGCAGCGAACAGTCTTTCGCATTCGCTGACCAGTTCCGAAGGTCTCGAAGTTGCTGAGTTCATCGATTTGTATGTGTCGAGGGATCACCGAGACGGCAGGGGCAGCGGTTGCACCATGGCGGCCCTTTGTGGAGACGCTGCGCGTCAATCAGATGAGTTGAAAGCCACCTTTGCCAGCGGGGTAGAAAGCACGCTGGCAGCGCTCGAAGAAAAGTACAACGCGAGGCAAGACGCGCCGCAGGATGGGGTACGGGCAAAAATGATCGACATGCTGGCGCATGCAATCGGTGCGGTCATGTTGTCGCGCGCCTGCCCAGATGATTCTTCTCTGGCTGATGAAATACTCGAGGTTTGCCACGCTGAAATAATTGCGTCATTGCCGTTGTCGCCAGTCAGTGAGCCGCTGGGGAACACATAGATGGACGCTTTGTGGCAGATCTTGATCATTTGGCCAGGCATTGAAGGAGTTGCGAGAGATGTTGTCGGTGAGACAATAGACGGGAATCACCGAACCTTGAAAGAGTGGAAAGCGACATATGGTTCCGACACCGTCGAGTCTTGGCTGACCAAGTGACATTGGTTTGAGTACAAAAAAGGCCCGATAAGGGCCTTTTTGCTAAAGCGGAATTTGACTCTAGAGCGGGTTTTTCTCAGTCGATAAGCCATCTGGCTGACTTGGCTTTGCTGTATTTTCTTGGGCTAACTCAATGCATTTCAATGCCAAAATGGTTGTTGGATCGACCAGTGCAACCTCATGATTTTTGATCATGTAGGATTCACTATGTTCTAGCACCAGTGGTAGCTCTGTGCACCCCAGGATGAGCACATCTGCACCCAGTTCACACAAGTGCTCTGCTGCGATCAAGAGCTGGTCTTTACAGATGCCGTCTGTGTAACCTGCTTTGATTCCGTGGTTTCCATAAATCGACTCCATGACCAACGCTTGGTAATCCACACCAGGGGCGATTATTTGCAACCCTGCTCGCCGCGCTGCTTCGTGATAAACCTGACTTTTTATTGTGCCGGATGTCGCAAGCAGCCCAACGATTTTGCCAGCGCCATACCGCTGCACGATTGCCTCTACAGTCTCTGTCAGCATGTTCACAATAGGTACACGCAGGTGCGCCTGGATGCGCTCAACAAATGCATGAGCCGTATTGCACGGAATCGCTATGGCATTGGCGCCGGCACTTTCCAGTCGCTTGCACGTTGCGTACATCGCCATCGTCGGATCAGTTTCGTCATTCAGCAAGTTGGCTGTGCGATCAGGAATCTGAGGGTTTTGCTCCACCACCATTTTGATGTGTTCCTGATCGCGACCTGCCGGTGTGTGCGCCACAACCTTACCCATGAAGTCGACCGTTGCCGCTGGCCCAACTCCACCCACTATCCCAAGCTTGAATGGCGGACGGGTCGACTGACCTTTCTCCAAGGTTGCGAAAGCGGCATAAATCTCGTTGATATCCAGGACAGTCAAGCCACGTCGTTGAAGATCACAGCAGACCAACGAGAGCTCAGTCATGCCAGGCAGGATGATTGTGGCTCCCTGATCCTGAAGCGACAGGCAGGCCTGATAGACACACTCCAGCGGTACACCGTCAAGGTACCCATCTTTGATGCCATTAACGCCATACATCGCGTCCATCAACCCGGACTGCTCGTTATCGTTTGGATAAACGAGCTTGAAGTCATTGCCGAAATAGCGCTCAAACAGTCCAGAGTGCCGAACATAGTCAGACGCGATGATGCCCAGCGTACTGCCGCATTCAGCGACATGATCAATGTGCTTGCGTAACGCCGCCATCATATCCAGAACGGGTATGCCAATTTCCTCCTGGATCTCCTCGCGAAAGGTGTGACTGGCAAAACAAGGCAGTAAAACTGCATTGACTTCACTGGCCTCGAATGTCTGACAAACCTGGAAAACATAGAACTTCCTGGAGGTCATGTTGGCGCCCCGATCCAGGGGCATCAGGACGTCTTTGAAGGGGTGTTGCTCAAACAGGAAGTGATAGCGACCTTGATCCTCCAGAACAGCTCTGGACTTCACCAACTTGTAGAAAAGATCGCCGCCGGCCAGTGAGCCAAGCCCGCCGACGATACCTAGTTTGCGAGCAAATGATGACCCGCTGGACGGCTTCGATTTACCTTTCATGTTTAGGTTCTCACGCGGTGGCTGCAGTATGAATTGGGAGCGGAGACTCAGTGCCGGGCACGTCTTCAGCTTCTTCATGTGGTTCTGATTTGGCAACCACGGCCGTCGCGATGCTATTGCCAACGACGTTGGTGGCAGTCCTGGCCATATCAAGGAATTGGTCAATGCCAAGGATCAGCAAAATGCCGGCTTCAGGGAGGTTGAACATGGGTAACGTAGCCGCTACTACGACCACCGATGCTCGGGCCACACCTGCCATTCCCTTGCTGGTGATCATCAGCGTCAGCAAGATGAGCAGTTGCTGTGTGAAGCTCAAGTCGACGTTGTAGGCCTGTGCAATGAACATGATGGCGAACGCTTGATACATCATCGAGCCATCAAGGTTGAACGAGTACCCCAACGGTAGAACGAAGCTGGATACGCGCTTCGGTGCACCAAACTTCTCCAGTGCTTCCATGGTTTTTGGATACGCGGACTCACTACTGGCAGTGGAAAATGCCAACAGAACGGGCTCGCGGATGAGCTTGCCCAAGGTAAACACTGAGCGCCCCAGGAACAGGTAGCCGGCAGCGAACAACACGCACCACAGAATCACAATGCCCAGGTAGAACTCGGCAATCAGCTTTCCGTAATCGACTATCAAGCCAAGACCTTGAGTGGTGATCGCCGATGCGATGGCTGCGAAAACGCCGATTGGCGCGAAGGCCATGACGAAGTCCGTGACCTTGAACATCACCTTGGCCAGCTCTTCGATGCCATCGACAATCGTTGTGTAACCCGCTCGCTTCACACCTGCGAGGGCAAACCCGAAGAACAACGAGAACACCACGATTTGCAGGATTTCGTTGTTGGCCATGGCTTCAGCAATGCTGCGGGGAAACACGTGACTGATGAAAACCTTGAGGCTGAAATCCCCGGTGTTCACCACGGGGCTCGCCGCATGCTGGACGACCTCCATGTTCAGTCCTGCGCCGGGTTGGAACAGGTTCACCAGGCCCATGCCGATTGCCAGCGAGATTACCGACGCGGTGACGAACCAGGCCATGGCCCGCAGGCCAATGCGTCCAACGGAGCGGGAATTTCCCATGCTGGCAATGCCACCAACCAAGGTGGCGAATACCAGGGGCGCGATGATCATCTTGATCATGCGCAGAAAAATATCCGTGACCATCGAGAAGTAGGACGCGATCTCTTTGGCGCTTTGTTCGCTCCCTGCGAAATGGTGGCACGCCCAACCGACAAGCACGCCTAAAGCGATGCCAATTGCGATCCGACGCGGAAGTTTATTTTTCTTCACGGAGCTTTCCTCAAGTGGTTTTTTTGCTTTTGTTACTTGGCAGGAGACAAGTGTCATTTGGTCAAAGCTCTATGGCCTCGCTCCAACAAATTCGATTCTAGGGTCGGGCCTGGAAGGGCGTGATGAGTAATCCCGATAGCCTCATGCGCTTTTGGAATAGTTTTCGAAACTGCTGCTTTATCCCGATTGGGGCGCAGTAGACTGAGCACTCAAGGCATGAGGTATCAGTATGCAAATCAAATGGCTGGATGATCTTCTGGCGGTCGCGGAGTGGAAGAATTTTTCTCGGGCTGCGGAGGTTCGCTGTGTGACCCAGTCGGCTTTGTCGAGGCGTATAAAGTCACTTGAAGAATGGGTGGGTGCAGAGTTGGTGGATCGTGGCACCTATCCTGTCCAACTGACCTCTGCTGGCCGCACATTTTGTGAAGAAAGCCGCGAGGCATTGGCGGGGCTAATGAGGCTGCGCTCAAGCCTTCGCGAGGTAGAGCGGATGCCAGGGCGATCCATCCAGGTCACTGCCGGCCACAGTCTGTCGATGACATTCCTGCCGAAATGGCTGAAGCAATTTCAGCAGCACAATGAGCAATTCAATGCGCGGGTCGTTGCCGCCAACATCCACGACGCGGTCATATCTCTGGAGGAGGGGAGTTGTGATCTGATGATTGTCTATCATCACCCCTTGGCGCCCATTCTTCTCGATTCGGAAAAGTTCGGGAGTTTGACCTTGGGTCATGACGCGTTTATTCCTGTGTGCGCACCTGACAGCGATGGGAATCCGCTGTATCCCTTACCGGGCACCTCCAGCAAAACAGTTCCTCACCTCGCTTATACAGCTACGACTTTTCTAGGTCGTGTTGCCGACATCGTCATAAAGAATGGCCCGACTGCATGCATGTTGGAGCGGTGCTACGAGGCGGATATGACGATGCTACTGATGCGAATGGCAGTCGAGGGTTATGGGGTGGCATGGTTGCCACAAAGCGCTGTCATAGACGAGCTTCAGCGAGGTCAGTTGGTGAAAGCGGGTGGTGGTGAATGGAGTACGCGACTGGAGATACGCTCCTACTG
>NZ_JBFUHY010000108.1:0-12205 GCF_056402155.1 Pseudomonas sp. P4_C1 | reverse complement strand
AGCCTGCTCGCGATAGCGGCTTAACATTCAATATCTCTGTTGAATGACAGACCGCAATCGCGAGCAGGCTCGCTCCTACAGTGGTTTTATGTTGTTGGATAGTTCCGGGCAAATGCCTGCAGTTGCGGGTAGAACAACCTGAAGTCCTCGCTCAACGGTTCATACAACCGCCGCAATTCCTGCATCGCTGCCGCCAGCTCTTCCGGCCGGGTCAGGCGCCGCGAGATCCCGCGCAACACCTGCTCCAGCACTTCGAATTCCTGATACGACCCCAACCAGTCATTGGCCACCATGTGCGGCGCAATCTTCGCCAGCCGCTCCGGCAGTTGTCGTTCGCTGGACAAAACCTGGTAAACGTCCGAGGTAAACAACGCCAGAGGCCGGTCGGCATACAGCGTCCAGTCCCGGGCCAGGCAATGGTCGAAAAACACGTCGAGCACGATCCCCGCGTAGCGTCGACGGGTCAGGGAGAAACGCGACAACGCGACGTCCACCAGCGGATGGCGATCAGTGAACACGTCGATGCTGCGGTGCAGTTGGATGGCCCCCTCGATTTCCGGAGCGAACTGCCCTTGCAGCCGTCCCTTGACGAAATCGCCATACAGACTGCCGAGCAATTGACCGGGACGCTGACCACCGAGGTGAAGATGTGCGAGATAGTTCATGGGCGCAGCTTAGCACTGCCCCCTTGTCTTGTTACACTCAACATATCGTTATAACTCGATATACCGAAATGTGAGCGGATGAGAGCAAAATCATATTTGTATATCGCGAAATACCGATTTAAAGTTCGCCTCATCGCGATATAGCGTTTTAAACATCACGAGCCCACATCATGACCATGAATCTCGACGAAATAATAAAAGCCCTGGCACACCCGGTACGGCGAGAAATCCTGCACTGGCTCAAGGACCCGACCGTCGAATTTCCCGACCAGTCCCACAGTAACGAGCACGGCGTCTGCGCCGGGCAGATCGATCAACGTTGTGGCCTGTCGCAGTCCACGGTGTCCGCACACCTGGCAACCCTGCAACGCGCCGGCCTGATCAGCAGCCGCAAAGTCGGCCAGTGGCATTTTTTCAAACGCAACGAGGAAACCATTCAGGAGTTCCTCAAAACCTTCAGTAAAGAGCTCTGACCCTTAACGTCAGCCAGCCAAAAGGAAATACCCATGCCCCTCTCGCTACTCATCCTGGCCTTGAGCGCTTTCGCTATCGGCACCACCGAGTTCGTCATCATGGGCCTGCTGCCCAACGTGGCAGCCGACCTCGGTGTGTCGATTCCTGGTGCCGGCTGGCTGGTGACCGGTTACGCCCTGGGCGTGGCCATCGGCGCACCATTCATGGCGCTGGCCACCGCCCGACTGCCGCGCAAGGCCGCCCTGGTAGCGTTGATGGGCATCTTCATTGTCGGCAACCTGCTCTGCGCAGTGGCCGGCGACTACGATGTGCTGATGTTCGCCCGTGTGGTCACCGCCCTGTGCCACGGCGCCTTCTTCGGTATCGGTTCAGTGGTAGCCGCCGGCCTGGTGCCTGCGAACAAACGCGCTTCGGCCGTGGCCCTGATGTTCACCGGCCTGACCCTGGCCAACGTCCTCGGCGTACCGCTGGGCACCGCCCTCGGTCAGGAAGCTGGCTGGCGCTCGACCTTCTGGGCCGTGACCGTGATTGGTGTGATTGCACTTATAGGCTTGATCCGCTTCCTGCCGGCCAAGCGTGATGAAGAAAAACTCGACATGCGCGCCGAACTGGCCGCACTCAAGGGCGGCGGCATCTGGCTGTCCCTGAGCATGACCGCGCTGTTTGCCGCCTCGGTGTTCACCCTGTTCACCTATGTCGCGCCGCTGCTGGGCGAAGTCACCGGCGTCTCGCCCCGTGGCGTGACCTGGACCCTGATGCTCATCGGCCTGGGCCTGACGGTCGGCAACATCATCGGCGGCAAGCTGGCCGACAAAGGCATGGCTGCGACGCTGATCGGCGTGTTCATCACCATGGCCGTGGTGTCCACCGTGCTGACCTGGACCAGCGTCGCGCTGATCCCGACCGAAATCACCCTGTTCCTCTGGGCCACCGCGTGCTTCGCCGCCGTACCGGCGCTGCAAGTGAACGTGGTGACCTTCGGCAACGCCGCACCGAACCTGGTGTCGACCCTGAATATCGGCGCTTTCAACATCGGCAACGCCCTGGGTGCCTGGGTCGGCGGCAGTGTCATCGCCCACGGCTTCGGCCTGACCAGCGTGCCGCTCGCCGCAGCCGCACTGGCGGTACTCGCCCTGCTGGTGACCCTGATTACTTTCCGTCAGAGCGGCAATCCCGATCTGGCCCCTGCTACCAACTGATCAACCATTACCTCACGAGGGTTGCTTTAAATGACGACTATTTTCGATCCGATCAAACTGGGCGACCTCGAGTTGGCCAACCGCATCATTATGGCACCGCTGACCCGCTGCCGCGCCGATGAAGGCCGCGTACCCAACGCGCTGATGGCCGAGTACTACGTACAACGCGCCTCCGCCGGCCTGATCCTCAGCGAAGCCACATCGGTGACGCCGATGGGCGTCGGCTACCCGGACACCCCGGGCATCTGGTCCAACGATCAGGTGCGTGGCTGGTCCAACGTGACCAAGGCAATCCACGGCGCGGGCGGCAAGATCTTCCTGCAACTGTGGCACGTGGGTCGCATTTCCCACGGTTTGTACCTGAACGGTGAAGCCCCGGTCGCGCCGAGCGCCATCCAGCCCAAGGGCCACGTCAGCCTGGTTCGTCCGTTGGCCGACTTCCCTGTCCCGCGCGCCCTGGAAACCGCTGAAATCGCTGACATCGTCGACGCTTACCGCGTCGGAGCCGAGAACGCCAAGGCGGCCGGCTTCGACGGTGTGGAAATCCATGCCGCCAACGGTTACCTGCTCGACCAGTTCCTGCAAAGCAGCACCAACCAGCGCACTGACAACTACGGCGGCTCCCTGGAGAACCGTGCCCGCCTGCTGCTGGAAGTGACCGACGCGGCGATCGAAATCTGGGGCGCCGGCCGTGTGGGTGTGCATCTGTCACCACGCGCCGACCTGCATGACATGGGCGACGACAACCTGGCCGAAACCTTCACCTACGTCGCTCGCGAACTGGGCAAGCGTGGCATTGCCTTCATCTGCTCCCGTGAGAAAGAAGGTGCCGACAGCCTCGGTCCGCAACTGAAGGAGGCCTTTGGCGGCCCATACATTGCCAACGAGCGTTTCACCAGGGACAGCGCCAACGCGTTGCTCGCCAGCGGCAAGGCCGATGCGGTCGCCTTCGGTGTACCGTTCATTGCCAACCCTGACCTGCCAGCGCGTTTGCAGGCTGACGCGCCGCTGAACGAAGCGCGTCCGGAGCTGTTCTACGCCAAAGGCCCGGTCGGTTACATCGACTACCCATCGCTGTAATCAGCAACCGTTGAAACGCAAAAGCCCCGACTCGAAAGAACCGGGGCTTTTTAATATTTGACGGTTTGACACTATCCACTGTGGGAGCGAGCTTGCTCGCGATGGCGGCGTAACCATCAACGAAGACGTCAACTGACACACCGCTATCGCGAGCAAGCTCGCTCCCACAGGGGCCGCGATCATCGGCAGGTGCTCACAGACTCGACACAAATTCCCTACAAAATACTGAGCTTGCTACCTGTCAACCTGCCGAGCGTGAGTATATAAAAGCACCCCATTGTCGAAGAGCGCGTGAAGAACTGTTCATCTGCGGCCTCAACGGTTGACACACAAGGCGCTAATTACGCATTTTGCTTTATTTACGCAGGCTGGGGCTGAAGCGCAACAAATCCAGCCCCGTATCGACCCAACGCTCGGCTTCGGTGTGCAATTCAAAACTGTCGGGGGCCAGCAACCACTGGTACAGAATGCCGTCTATATAAGCATGCAAGCTGATCGCGGCGCGGGCGGTGTCGAGGTTTTCCGGCAACTGGCCGCGATTCACGGCATTTCTCAGGGCCAGGCCGATCCGTACATTGCATTCGAGGCTGGCTGACACGCGCTGCTGGCGCAGGTCGCACATTTCATCGGTGAATTCGCACTTATGATAAAGAATCTCATTGATGCGGCGGGTTTTCGGGTCCAGCGCAATTTGATGAAACAAATGAATCAACAGTTTGCGCATGCAGCCCAGGGGATCCAGTTCGTCTTCGCTCTCGCTGGCCTTGGCCATTTCTTCCAGCGGCTCATGCAAGGTGTCGAGCATGGCCTGTACCAGATCCGCCTTGTTGCTGAAGTGCCAGTAAATGGCCCCTCGAGTGACACCGGCCAGGGTCGCGATGTCCGCCAGGGTCGTGCGCGCCACACCTCGCTCGAAAAAGGCCTTTTCGGCCGCCTCGAGAATTTGTGCGCGGGTTTCCTGAGCTTCCTCTTTGGTACGACGGACCATGGCAGTACAACCTCAATCAGGGTGCTTCAGCGATGTCTGAATATCAGCTGAATAAAAGTGGGGCGAACGTTCTGGGGGGCGTCCCGGGCCTGCATTTCCAACCTTTCAACGGCTTGTGTAACGGCGTTGATACGCAGCCCGGGTATTTACAAACAGCCATGTACGTAAGTATATTCATTAGCAAGCTACTTATCCACTCGGTAACCACTTTTCAACCTTCCACCTTTCTAGTGCGCTCCTTGCGCGCCTGACCCGAGGATTTTCATGCAATTCAAGCCAGCTGTTACCGCTCTGGTCGCCGCCTTCGCCCTGGCATCGCTGCTCAGCGGATGCAAAAAGGAAGAGGCAGCACCGGCCGCCCCACCGCCTCAGGTCGGCGTCGTGACTCTGCAACCGCAAGCTTTCACCCTGACGTCCGATCTGCCAGGTCGTACCAGTGCGTTCCGCATTGCCGAAGTTCGCCCGCAGGTCAACGGCATCATTCTCAAGCGTTTGTTCAAGGAGGGCAGCGACGTCAAGGCCGGCCAGCAGCTCTATCAGATCGACCCCTCGGTCTATGAGGCAACGCTCGCCAGCGCTGAGGCCAACCTGCGTTCGACCAAATCGATTTCCGACCGCTACAAGCAACTGGTCGACGAACAAGCCGTAAGCCGTCAGGAATACGACACCGCCGTGGCCAACCGCCTGCAATCGGAAGCCGCGCTGCAAACCGCCCAGATCAATGTGCGCTACACCAAGGTCTATGCCCCGTTGACCGGCCGTATCGGCCGTTCCTCGGTGACTGAAGGCGCGCTGGTCAGCAATGCCCAGGTCGACGCAATGGCGGTGATTCAGCAAATCGACCCGATCTACGTCGACGTGACGCAGTCCTCGGTCGAGTTGTTGCAACTGCGCCGCGAGCTGGAAAGCGGTCGCCTGCAAAAAGCCGGTGACAACGCGGCCTCGGTCAAGCTGACCCTCGAAGACGGCAGCGAGTACACGCTGGACGGCAAGCTGGAATTCTCCGAAATCTCGGTTGACCAGACCACCGGTTCCGTCACCCTGCGCGCGATTTTCCCGAACCCTGATCACACCCTTCTGCCTGGCATGTTCGTGCACGCCAAGTTGCTGGCCGGTGTGAACAGCGCGGCGATTCTGGCCCCGCAGCAAGGCGTGACCCGCGACCTCAAGGGTACCCCGACCGCACTGGTTGTCGGCCCGGACAACAAGGTCGAACTGCGTCATCTCAAGGCCAACCGCACCGTCGGTAACCAATGGCTGATCGAAGACGGCCTGAAGGCCGGCGATCGACTGATTACCGAAGGTCTGCAATTCGTCAAACCCGGCATCGAAGTCAAGGCCAGTGAAGCGACCAACGTAGCCGTAAGGAACCCGGCCCCCGCCCAGGTAGCTGATAAAGCGTCTGGCGACAAAGGGGAGTAAACCATGTCGAAATTTTTTATCGACCGTCCGATTTTCGCCTGGGTAATCGCCCTGGTGATCATGCTGGTCGGGGCTCTATCGATCCTCAAACTGCCGATCAATCAATACCCGAGCATTGCGCCGCCAGCGATCGCCATTTCCGTTGCCTATCCGGGTGCTTCGGCACAGACCGTGCAGGACACCGTGGTTCAGGTGATCGAGCAGCAACTCAACGGTATCGACCACCTGCGTTATGTCTCGTCGGAAAGTAACTCCGACGGCACCATGACCATTACCGCGACCTTCGAGCAAGGCACCAACTCCGATACCGCGCAGGTTCAGGTCCAGAACAAGCTGAACCTGGCCACCCCGCTGCTGCCGCAAGAAGTGCAGCAGCAAGGTATCCGCGTCACCAAGGCGGTGAAGAACTTCCTGTTGGTGATCGGCGTGGTGTCGCGTGACGGCAGCATGACCAAGGACGACCTGTCCAACTACATCGTGTCGAACATGCAGGACCCGATCTCGCGGACCGCCGGTGTCGGTGACTTCCAGGTGTTCGGTTCCCAGTACGCCATGCGGATCTGGCTCGACCCGGCCAAGTTGAACAAATTCAACCTGACCCCGATCGACGCCAAGACCGCCATCGCTGCGCAGAACGTCCAGGTGTCGTCCGGCCAGCTCGGCGGCCTGCCGGCCCTGCCCGGCACCCAGTTGAACGCGACCATCATCGGCAAGACCCGTCTGCAGACCGCGGAGCAATTCGACAAGATCCTGCTCAAGGTCAACAAGGATGGCTCCCAGGTTCGCCTCAAAGATGTCGCCGAAGTCGGTCTGGGGGGTGAGAACTACAGCATCAACGCCCAGTTCAACGGTGCCCCGGCATCCGGCCTGGCGGTGAAACTGGCCACCGGTGCCAACGCTCTCGATACGGCCAAAGCCCTGCGCGCGACCATCGACAACCTCAAACCGTTCTTCCCGCAAGGGATGGAAGTGGTGTTCCCGTATGACACTACTCCGGTGGTGACCGAATCGATCAAAGGCGTGGTTCACACCCTGGTCGAAGCGGTCGCACTGGTGTTCCTGGTGATGTTCCTGTTCCTGCAGAACTTCCGCGCCACCATCATCACCACGATGACCGTGCCGGTAGTATTGCTGGGTACATTCGGGATCCTCGCGGCAGCCGGTTTCAGCATCAACACCCTGACTATGTTCGGTATGGTGCTGGCCATCGGCTTGCTGGTGGACGACGCCATCGTCGTGGTGGAAAACGTCGAACGGGTGATGAGCGAAGAAGGCCTGTCACCCAAGGAAGCCACCAAGAAATCCATGGGCCAGATCCAGGGCGCACTGGTGGGTATTGCCCTGGTGCTGTCGGCGGTGCTGCTGCCGATGGCGTTCTTCAGCGGTTCCACCGGTGTGATCTACAAGCAGTTCTCGATCACCATCGTCTCGGCCATGGCCCTGTCGGTACTGGTTGCACTGATCTTCACCCCGGCGCTCTGCGCGACCATGCTCAAGCCGATTCCGAAAGGCGAGCACGGCACCCCGAAACGCGGCTTCTTCGGCTGGTTCAACCGCAACTTCGACCGCGGCGTCAGAAGCTACGAGCGTGGCGTGGGCAATATGCTCGCGCAAAAGGCCCCGTACCTGCTGGCCTACCTGATCATCGTCGTCGGCATGATCTGGCTGTTCACCCGTATTCCAACGGCGTTCCTGCCGGAAGAAGACCAGGGCGTACTGTTTGCCCAGGTGCAGACCCCGGCCGGTTCCAGCGCCCAGCGCACCCAGGTGGTCGTGGACGAGATGCGTGAATTCCTGCTGCGTCCGGGCAAGGATGGCGGTGAAGGCGATGCGGTGAACTCGGTGTTTACCGTAACCGGCTTCAACTTCGCCGGCCGTGGCCAGAGTTCGGGTATGGCGTTCATCATGCTCCGGCCGTGGGACGAGCGTAACGCCGACAACAACGTGTTCAAGGTAGCGGCCCGCGCCCAACAGCATTTCTTCACCTTCCGTGACGCCATGGTGTTCGCCTTCGCGCCACCGGCGGTACTGGAGTTGGGTAACGCCACCGGTTTCGACGTGTTCCTGCAGGACCGCGCCGGCATCGGCCACGACAAACTGATGGCTGCACGCAACCAGTTCCTCGGCATGGCCGCGCAAAGCAAGATTCTGACTCAGGTGCGTCCGAACGGCCTGAACGACGAACCGCAATACCAACTGGAAATCGATGACGAGAAGGCCAGTGCCCTGGGCATTACCATCGCCGATATCAACAACACCCTGTCGATTGCCCTGGGCAGTAGCTACGTCAACGACTTCATCGACCGCGGTCGCGTGAAAAAGGTTTACGTGCAAGGCCAGCCAGGCGCTCGAATGAACCCTGAAGACCTGCAGAAGTGGTACGTGCGCAACAGCAGCGGCACCATGGTTCCGTTCTCGGCGTTCGCCAGGGGCGAGTGGATTTACGGTTCGCCGAAACTGGCCCGCTACAACGGCGTGGAAGCGATGGAAGTCCTCGGGGCCCCGGCGCCTGGCTATTCCACCGGTGAAGCCATGGCCGAAGTCGAAGCCATCGCGCAGAAGCTACCGGCGGGTGTCGGTATTTCCTGGACCGGTCTGTCGTACGAAGAACGTCTGTCCGGTTCGCAAGCGCCAGCGCTGTACGCCCTGTCGCTGCTGATGGTGTTCTTGTGTCTGGCGGCGTTGTATGAGAGCTGGTCGATTCCGATCGCGGTGATGTTGGTGGTGCCGCTGGGGATCATCGGTGCATTGATGGCCACCAGCCTGCGCGGTTTGTCCAACGACGTGTACTTCCAGGTAGGTCTGTTGACGACCATTGGTCTGGCGGCGAAAAACGCCATTCTGATTGTCGAATTTGCCAAGGAACTGCACGAACAAGGGCGTAGCCTGCGCGATGCGGCAATTGAAGCCAGTCGCATGCGTCTGCGACCGATCATCATGACCTCGCTCGCCTTCGTTCTGGGTGTGGTACCACTGGCGATATCCACCGGCGCGGGTTCCGGTAGCCAGCATGCAATCGGCACCGGTGTGATCGGCGGTATGATCACGGCCACTGTGCTGGCGATTTTCTGGGTCCCACTGTTCTTCGTCACCGTGTCGTCCATTGGCCAGCGTAAAATCGCCGACCAGGATGACGCCATTGAAACTCCTCAAGAGGCTGGCTAATGAGCAAGTCGCTACTCTCCCTGGCAGTCGCCGCCTTCGTGCTCGGTGGCTGCTCGCTGATACCTGATTATCAGCAGCCCGAAGCGCCGGTGGCGGGCCAATACCCGCAGGGCCCGGCGTATTCGCCGGCCCAGGCACCGGCGCAAGCCGCTGCCGAGCAGGGCTGGAAGCAGTTTTTCCATGACCCGGCGCTGCAACAGCTGATCCAGGTTGCCCTGGAAAACAACCGTGACCTGCGTGTCGCGGCCCTGAACATCGACGCGTTTGCGGCGCAGTACCGCATCTCCCGTGCCGATCTGTTCCCGGCCGTCTCGGCCAACGGCACCGGCAGCCGTCAGCGCGTTCCGTCTAACGCTTCGCAGACCGGCCAAACCGGCATCGTCAGCTCCAACTCGGCCACAGTCGGGATCAGCGCCTATGAACTCGACCTGTTCGGTCGGGTTCGCAGCCTGAACGAAGAAGCGTTGCAGAAGTACTTCGCCACTGAAGAAGGCCGCCGCAGCACACAGATCAGCCTGGTGGCCAGCGTGGCCAATGCCTACCTGACCTGGCAGGCCGACCAGGAACTGTACAAGCTGACCCAGGACACCCTGGCCACCTTCGAGGAGAGCTACAAGCTCACCGCCCGCAGCAACGAAGTCGGGGTCGCCTCGGCCCTGGACCTGGCGCAGTCGCGTACCTCGGTGGAAAACGCCCGTGCGCAACTGGCCAAGTACACCCGTCAGGTCGCCCAGGACGAGAACAGCCTGGTGCTGCTGCTCGGCACCGGTGTCCCGGCCAACCTGCAAGCGGCCAAACCACTTGACGACGACCTGTTGAGCGACGTGCCGCCCGGCCTGCCGTCGGACTTGCTGCAACGTCGTCCGGACATCCTTCAGGCCGAGTACAACCTGAAGGCCGCCAACGCCAACATCGGCGCGGCGCGGGCAGCGTTCTTCCCGAGCATCAGCCTGACGGCCAATGCCGGCACCCTGAGCCCGGACCTGTCCGGCCTGTTCAAGGGCGGTTCGGGCACCTGGCTGTTCCAGCCGCAGATCAACCTGCCGATCTTCAACGCCGGCAGCCTGCGCGCCAGTCTGGATTACTCGAAAATCCAGAAAGACATCGGCGTGGCGAACTACGAGAAGTCCATTCAAACAGCCTTCCAGGAAGTCGCCGACGGCCTGGCCGCCCGCGAGACTTACGTCCAGCAGTTGCAGGCACAGAAAGATTTCGTCAGTGCCAACCAGGAATACTACCGCCTGGCCGAGCGTCGTTACCGCATCGGTGTCGACAGCAACCTGACCTTCCTCGATGCCCAGCGTCAGCTGTTCAGTGCGCAACAGGTGTTGATCACCGACCGCCTGGCGCAGCTGGTCAGCCAGGTCAATCTGTACAAGGCACTGGGTGGTGGCTGGAACGAACAAACGGCAAAGAACGAGCCGTTGAAAGAAGAAGCGCCGAAGATGAAGTATTTCTGATAGCGCTGTGAAAACACGGAGCCCACCTTTTTGGTGGGCTTTTTGTTGGCTGCGAGAAAAGTTGCGTTGTCAGTGATGGCACCATCGCGAGCAAGCTCGCTCCCACATTGGATCTTCAGTGTGAACACAGTTTTTGTATTCAACACCAATCCCCTGTGGGAGCGAGCTTGCTCGCGATGAGGCCGGTGCTGACACCATAAAACACTGCGTCATGTTGCGTTCGATAATCGCCCAAAACCCGCTTTTTACGATTGAACCATCCAGTACATTCCACGCACCATCCGAACCACAAAACCAATAACAACAGGTTCGACACCATGCCCCCGCGCCTTGCCCTCTCCGGCTGATCCGCTTCGTTTGTACTGATTTCGAAAATTCGTCTGCAACCCCGGGTTGCGGCATCACCGCGCTTCATCCCCAAGAATTAGAGAGACCCGAGCTCATGACGTCTTCCACCGCGCAGTATTTCGTACCCAGCCTGATCGTCGCCGCCCTGGCCAGCGCCGCCCTGCCCGCCTATGCCGAAGAGTCGGGCTTCGTCGATGGGGCCAAGGTCAACCTGAACCTGCGCAACTTCTACATCAACCGCAACTTCACCAACCCGACCAAGGCCCAGGGCAAGGCCGAAGAGTGGACGCAAAGTTTCATCCTCGACGCCAAATCCGGGTTCACCCAGGGCACCGTCGGGTTCGGCATGGATGTGCTCGGTTTGTATTCGGTGAAGCTTGATGGCGGCAAAGGTACCGGTGGTACGCAACTGCTGCCGCTGGATCACGACGGTCGCCCGGCAGACAACTTCGGCCGCACCAACGTGGCGTTCAAGGCCAAGCTGTCGCAGACCGAAGTGAAAGTCGGCGAGTGGATGCCGGTACTGCCGATCCTGCGCTCCGACGACGGTCGCTCGTTGCCGCAAACCTTCCGCGGCGGCCAGATCACGTCGAAGGAAATCAATGGCCTGACGCTCTACGGCGGCCAGTTCCGCCAGAACAGCCCACGGGACGACAGCAGCATGGGCGACATGTCGATGACCGGCAAAGCGGCGTTCACCTCCGACCGTTTCAACTTCGAGGGCGGCGAGTACCTGTTCAATGACAAGCGCACCCAGATCGGTCTGTGGAACGCCGAGCTCAAGGACATTTACAGCCAGCAATTCGTCAACGTGATCCACAGCCAGCCGCTTGGCGACTGGACCCTGGGCGCCAACCTGGGCTTTTTCTACGGCAAGGATGACGGCAGCGCCCGGGCTGGCGAGCTGGACAACAAAACCATGTACGGCTTGTTCTCGGCCAAGTACGGCGGCAACACGTTCTATGTCGGCCTGCAGAAACTCACCGGCGACAACGCCTGGATGCGGGTCAACGGCACCAGCGGCGGCACCCTGGCCAACGACAGCTACAACTCCAGCTACGACAATGCCCGGGAACGCTCCTGGCAGGTACGCCACGACTACAACTTCGTCGCCCTCGGCGTGCCGGGCCTGACTCTGATGAACCGCTATATCAGCGGCGACAATGTGCACACCGGCAGCATCACCGATGGCAAGGAATGGGGGCGTGAAAGTGAACTGGGCTACACCGTGCAGAGCGGTGCGCTGAAGGACCTGAACCTGAAATGGCGCAACTCGACCATGCGTCGCGACTACAGCAACAATGAGTTCGATGAGAACCGCGTGATCATCAGCTATCCGATCAGCCTGTTGTAAACACAATCCCCTGTGGGAGCGAGCTTGCTCGCGATGGCGGTGTATCAGGC
>NZ_JBFUHY010000107.1:0-12496 GCF_056402155.1 Pseudomonas sp. P4_C1 | reverse complement strand
ATGTTGTCTTTCTCATCCGCCGACAGCCCATGAAAACCTTTCAAGTCATGCTGCCACTGCTGGATCGCGGCGAAGCTGCCACCGACCATGCCTTCAGCGCCTTCGCTCAACAGCGCGGCGGCGACAGCGGCTTCGTCGTGGGGATTCTCGGTGCCATCTTCGTAGCCGGTCAGGTCACGGCCGGTCATGTGGCGGAAGGTTTCGTTCATCTGCACCAGGCGCAATGCCGGGGCCAATGCGGCGGCGATGACGTTGCTGCGGTTGAGCAACTCACCACGGTCTTCACCGTGCAGCCAGCACCAGAGCGCATGCTGGGTCGACGGATTTTCTACGCCCACACCGGTCAACGCCGGAAAGGTTCGTAGGCCATCGATCTGAGCGTGCAGCGCATTGACCAGCGATTCACCGAAGCCGACGACAGCCGATTTCCCGTCCACCAGTTGCATCAAGTTGTCGAGCGCGACCGGCAATGCCTCGACGGATTCGAGGGCGAAGAACATATGGCGGGCTTGAGGCGGTACGGGGGTGGCGAGAATGCCCGGCTGGTAATAGCTCATATGAACTCCTTGAAAAAGAGCACGGAGTTTAACCGGAGTACGAGGGTTTGTGTGGCGTCAGAGGCCAGGAGCCTGTGGCAAAGGGTCAGACCGTGCTGGGGCTTTCGCTACGGGTCGGCGGGGTTTCGGCTCTTCACCGCACCCCGCCAGCAACGCCGCAAAGACGCCCCCCACCAAGGCCAAACAAAGGCTAGGCTTTTCAGTTAATCGGCTTGCCCGCATGGCTGTACTCTCATTGGTAGCCCGGCCAGCCGGGTGCACCTTTTTTGTTGTGATCAAGGCGAGGTCAACACTAAGGCACCCGGTGTGGGCGGGTTGAGGGCATTGGGGGGTCAACAAGGGGCGCTTCTGAGGCCATGACTGATGGGAATCGATGAATCCGCGATCCTTCACGCTGTGCGGCAAAACGCTGAAATGAGTCATGACAAGGGTTGCTGAGGTCTGCTAAAACGATTCATCAGCGCATCATCCAATCCAGAGGGGTAGCGACATGACCACAGCCAATAGTCTCCAGAACCTGTTCCCGAGCCCCGCCGACATCCCGGAAAAGTACCGCCTCGACGGCCAGACCGAGCAGCGTGAGTACCTGGTCGATGGCGTACTGAGAACCTGGAACGGGCCACTGGCCCAAGTCCGTAGCCCGGTGTACCTGGCCGGCGCCAATGGCGACGAGCAAGTGATCCTCGGCAGCACGCCGCTGCTCGATGCCGACACCGCATTGACCGCCCTCGACGCTGCCGTCCGTGCTTATGACCGGGGCCAGGGATTGTGGCCGACCATGCGCGTGGCCGAGCGCATCCAGCACGTCGAAACCTTCCTCGGACGCATGCGCGAGCAGCGCGACGCCGTGGTCAAGTTGCTGATGTGGGAAATCGGCAAGAACCTCAAGGACTCGGAAAAGGAGTTCGACCGCACCTGCGACTACATCGTCGACACCATCAACGCGCTCAAAGAACTCGACCGCCGCTCCAGCCGTTTCGAACTGGAACAGGACACTCTCGGCCAGATCCGCCGCGTGCCGATGGGCGTCGCCCTGTGCATGGGGCCTTACAACTATCCGTTGAACGAAACCTTCACCACGCTGATCCCGGCGCTGATCATGGGCAACACCGTGGTGTTCAAGCCGGCCAAACTCGGCGTGCTGCTGATTCGCCCGCTGCTGGAAGCCTTCCGCGACAGCTTCCCGGCCGGGGTGATCAACGTCATCTATGGCAGCGGCCGCGAGACGGTCAGTGCGCTGATGGCCAGCGGCAAGATCGACATCTTTGCCTTCATCGGCACCAACAAGGCCGCCAGTGACCTGAAAAAACTCCATCCGAGACCCCACCGCTTGCGCGCGGCGCTGGGCCTGGATGCGAAAAACCCAGGGATAGTCCTGCCGGAAGTGGATCTGGACAATGCGGTCAGTGAAGCGGTCACCGGTTCGCTGTCATTCAATGGCCAGCGCTGCACCGCGCTGAAGATCCTGTTTGTGCACGAGGACGTGGTCGAGTCCTTCATCGACAAATTCAATGCCAGGCTCGCCAACCTCAAACCCGGCATGCCCTGGGAAAGTGGCGTGGCCCTGACGCCACTGCCGGAATCGGGCAAGGTCGACTATCTGCACTCTCTGGTGGCGGATGCCGAAAGCAAAGGCGCCAAGGTGGTCAACCCCAACGGTGGTGAGGCTCGTGCGTCGTTCTTCTACCCGGCGGTGCTGTACCCGGTCACGCCGCAGATGCGCGTTTATCAGGAAGAACAATTCGGCCCGGTCATCCCCATCGTGCCGTACCGCCATCTGGATACCGTGATCGATTACGTGCTGGAGTCGGACTTCGGCCAACAGTTGAGCATCTTCGGCACCAACCCGGTGGCGGTCGGCCGGCTGGTGGACACTTTTGCCAACCAGGTCGGGCGCATCAACCTCAATGCCCAATGCCAGCGCGGCCCGGACACCTATCCCTTCAATGGTCGCAAGAACTCCGCCGAAGGCACCTTGTCGGTCCATGACGCACTGCGGGTGTTTTCGATCCGCACCCTGGTGGCCACCAAGTTCCAGGAGACCAACAAGGACCTGATCAGCGAGATCATCAGCGGCCGCAGTTCGAGCTTCCTGACCACCGACTACATCTTCTGAGGAGAGCCAGCCTGAGTACATCCCGAGCCCATCGACTGCCACCGCTGCTGCGCCGACTGCTGCGTCCGTTACTGGACCCGTACCGGCGCTACCGCCATGCCCGGGTGATCCACGCGGTGCGGGTGTCGCTCGGGTTGCTGGCGACCATCCTGCTGACCACCGGCATCCATCTGCCCCACGGTGAGTGGGCGTCGGTGACGATGCTGGTGGTGATCGGCGGCTTGCAGCATCACGGCAACATCGGCAAGAAAGCCGCCGAGCGTGCCATTGGCACCTTGATCGGCGCCGGCGTCGGCCTTGCGTTGGTGGCACAACAGGCCTGGCTCGGGATGCCCTGGCTGACCTATTTCGCGATGTCGGTGGTCTGCGGGTTTTTCTCGTATCACGCCATCGGCAAGGGTGGTTACACCGCGCTGCTGTCAGCGATTACCGTGTTTATCGTTGCGGGGCACGGCGACAACCCGGTCACCGATGGCCTGTGGCGCGGAGTGGACATCCTGATCGGCATTGCCCTGGCCCTGGCGTTTTCCTTCGCCCTGCCGCTGTACGCGGTGTATTCCTGGCGCTACAACCTGGCCGATGCGCTGCGTGATTGCGCGAAAGTCTATGGGCGCATCATCGATGGCCAGGCCATCACCGCCGACGAACACCTCAAGCTCATGACCCGCCTGAACGCGGTGATGGTGCAACTTCGCTCACTGATGCCGTCGGTGTCCAAGGAAGTGAAGATTTCCATGACCGAGCTGGATGCCATCCAGCGCAACCTGCGCATGTGCGTCAGCACCCTGGAAATCCTCGGCAATACCCGACCGGATGCCAATGACCTCGAGGCGATGTCGCTGATGCAAACGGCATTGAAAGCCGAGCATCGCCAGATTCGCGTGCAATTGATCGGCATGGCCCGGGCGTTGAAATCCGGTGCTGTCCAGCGGCTCAATCGGCCCATGGACTTGCCGCTTGTCAGCCTCGATGCGCCGGTCTACAACACGCTGGACGGCTATCGTTTGTTGACCCAACAACTGGCCGCCAACGTCGGCGAGATGCGCCAGCGACTGGCCAGCAATGCGCCGCGCTGGAACATCTGACGCCTGGCTAGCGGGTTACGGCGTCACCGTGCGCCGAAACTTCAGCGACCAGCCTTGTTGCATGCCGGCAGCGGCCAGCAGAATCGCCGCGACTCCGATCCATTGCAGCGGCTCCAGACGATGGCCGAAGGCAAACCAGTCGACGAAAATCGCCGCAATCGGGTAGATGAAGGACAACGCTCCCGTCAGCGCAGTCGGCAACTTTTGAATCGCGCCGTACAGCAGCACGTACATCACACCGGTGTGCACCATGCCCAGCGTCACCAGGCTGGCCCACGCGCTCGGCGCCTGCGGCAGTGCTGAAAAATGTGCGAATGGCGCAAGCAACAACACGCCCGTGCTGACCTGGATCAGCGCAATCAGGTGCGGCGGTGTGCCGGTCAAACGCTTGATGATCAATGCGGCAATCGCATAGAGAAACGCCGCGCCCAACGCCAGGGCAATGCCCAACAAGTAATCGCTGCCGCTTTCGCCCTGGCTACCATGGGCACTGACAATCGCCAGCATCCCGAGAAACGACACGCCCAGCCAGGCCAGCTTCTGCGTAGTGATTTTTTCATTGAGGAACAGCGCCGCCAGCCCGACCAGCATGAACGGCTGGACGTTGTAGAYGGCAGTGCCGATGGCAATCGACGCCCGGGAATAGGACGCGAACAACAGCACCCAGTTGCCGACAATCGCCACACCGCTGAGCACGGCGAGCAGGAAGGTCGTGCGGGTCAAAATACCGGGGCGCAGAAAGCCGAAGCCTGCGCAAATCAGCAGCAAGGTGCCGGCACCGAACAGGCAGCGCCAGAACACCACATCCAGCACCGGTTGCCCGGACACCAGCACGAACCAACCGATGGTGCCGGAGATCAGCATGGCGGCCGTCATTTCGAACGAACCGCGGCGTAGGGTTTTGTCCATCATCAGACTCCTGTGTTTGTGGCCAAAGTATGCCAATGAACCTGGGCGCTACTCCAGAGCAAAAAGCAGGCTAAACTCGGGATCTGCCTTTTTTATCAAGGCCGTTTCGAAAAAACGCCTAACAGAGGATTTCGCCATGACCGATGACATCGACCAGGTGCTGATCACGGCGCTGATGGAAGACTCGCGACGCTCGCTCAAGGCCCTGGCGCAAATCAGCGGCCTGTCCTCCCCCAGCGTCGCCGAGCGTCTGCGCCGCCTGGAAGAGCGTGGCGTGCTCAAGGGCTACACCGTAGAGATCGACCCGAAATGCTTTGGCTACCAGCTCCAGGCCATCGTGCGTATTCGCCCGTTGCCGGGGCAATTGCAGGAAGTGGAACGGCAAATCATGGCCATTCCCGAATTCACCGAGTGCGACAAGGTCACCGGCGACGACTGTTTCATTGCGCGCCTGCATGTGCGCTCGATGGAACAACTGGACACCCTGCTGGACCGCCTCAACACCCACGCTGAAACCAATACGGCGATCGTCAAGAAAACTCCGGTCAAGCGCCGATTGCCGCCCATGGCGTGAGTGATATTTGTTTCAGACTGAAGTAGGTTGGCGGTTTCCGGCGAAGGATTGACGGTATGAAAGCTCAGGCAATGCTACTCATGGTGATGCTGCTTGCAGGTTGCGGCACGATTCAAACGGTTGTGCGCGGTGACGAAGTGGCTGCAAAGAGCCTGAAGGACCATAAGAGTTATTGCGGCGCAGTACCGCGAATCTACAGCGGCGTGACCTACGACTTTTGCACGCTGAATGCCCCCCTGGAAAAAGGCCGCGATGCGCAGGTGCATGATAGTGCCCCTGCCATTGTGCTGATCGACGTGGTCATCTCCGGCGCGCTCGACACCTTGTTGCTGCCCTACACCATTTACCGCCAGCAAGCCGACGGCAGCATTGTCATTTCGGAGTAATCCTGAATTCCAGGCAATAAAAAACCCGCCTGAGCGGGTTTTTCATTCAGTGCCGACGATCAATCATCGCGGCCCATGATGCCGAACAGCTGCAACAGGCTGACGAACAGGTTGTAGATCGATACATACAGGCTGATGGTGGCCATGATGTAGTTACGCTCGCCGCCATGAATGATGGCGCTGGTCTGGAACAGAATGCAGACCGAGGAGAACAGCACGAAACCTGCGCTGATCGCCAGTTGCAGGCCGCTGATCTGGAAGAACATGCCCGCCAGCGTCGCACCCAGCAGCACGAAGAAGCCTGCCGTGATGAAACCGCCGAGGAAGCTCATGTCCTTGCGGGTGATCAGCACATACGCTGACAGACCGCCGAACACCAGCGCGGTCATCGCGAAAGCCGAGCTGACCACTTCAGCGCCGCCCTGCATACCCAGGTAACGATTGAGGATCGGGCCCAGCAGGAAACCCATGAAACCGGTCAGGGCAAATGCCGACACCAGGCCCCAGGCCGAATCACGGAGTTTGTTGGTGAGGAAGAAAAGACCGTAGAAGCCGATCAGCACCACGAAAATGTTCGGGTAGCCAACATGCATCTGCTGGGCAACGTAGGCCGTCACACCACTGAATGCGAGGGTCAGGGCGAGCAAGCCGTATGTGTTGCGCAGGACGCGGCTAACCTCTAGCTGCTCAGCCTGCACGCTGTTATTAACTGCGTAATCCTGTTCGCGCATGGCGACACTCCTGTTGGTTTGAAACGTTCAGTCGCAAAGATCATAGCAGACGCTCTGTAACAAGCTACGCAGAGAGTTTGACAGTGTGTTTCATTCAGGTATTATGGCGCCCGCAACGCAAACGGAGGTGTGGCCGAGTGGTTTAAGGCAACGGTCTTGAAAACCGTCGACTGTAACAGGTCCATGAGTTCGAATCCCATCGCCTCCGCCATCTTTATACGACAAAGCCCTGATTTTTCAGGGCTTTGTCGTTTCTGGGATTTGGAAAAACCTGCCAGCCCACACTTCAGCCCACACCCTGGGTTGAGTCTTGCTTTTCGACCAGCGGCTAGTTTTTCGAATGGTCTCTTGTCCCTGTAATTCTGAAGCACCGACCAAGGAACTGATGCTCTCGGAAAAATTCCCGAAAGCGAAGAGGACTGATCGTGGCCGACCTTATGCGTCGACTCAGCTCAATTTGTTTGTCTTCACTGAGCACGATGTCCTGAGAGTTCATGTGATCACTCCAGGCACTGACTGACCACAGAAGCATGGCTCAGGCTAGAAATTCATTTCTGAGACAGGACACTAGGCAAGGGAATCCCACACTTGCACCAGGCCGAACAGATGCACCAGCCCATAGACCAGGCAGACCGCCGAGCTGATCACGATGAAGCGAATACTACGCCCAGTGCCTGCCAGCGCGAACGGTCCCAACAGGCCGCGCAGCAGGTAGACCAAGGTGATCGCGCACAATGCCGGGCGCAGCAGGGGCAAGGGATCGATCACCCCGGCACCGGACAGTGCATACGCCGCCCATGCGGCGAGCACCAGGGCAATCCCCGTCGTGATCACCGCGGGAAACCGGCGACCGGCCTGGGCCGCACGCACAAAGCGGTCGCCAGCGCCAAACAAGCGATACCAGGAAGGCCCTCCCATGATCACCCCGACATGCATCAGGGCCGCCAGCAGGCTGAGCCCGGCGCCGATCACCAGCGCCATGTTGTATTCGTTTGCCATTCCATCGCTCCTTGATGCAAATGCGCCACGGTGCGCCCCATAGACGTCGTGGCGCGTCGGCAGGGCCCGCCTTGACCACGTACTCAGCTGGTTGCCGCTTCGGCGCGGGTGCCGACGTCCATCACCTGGTAGCGCACGTGACGACCGCAGACCGCAGCGGCCGCTTCCACCCCGCCAGTCATGGCGCCAAAAATACCATGCCCGGTACGGGTCGATGCGCCGCACAGGTACAGGTTGCGGATTTCAGTTTTGGCCCCTGGCCTGTTGTGCAGGAAGTACTCCGGGGTAAAGGCCAGACCGTAGGACGTGCCCCCTTCGGAGCCGATAAAGCGCGTCACTGAAAAAGGGGTCGAGACTTCCTGATACACGATGTGGCCTGACATTCCCGGAATCACCCGTTCAGCCAGGGCAATCAGCTGGCGGGCGTACCACTCTTTCTTCTCCAGGTACACAGGGTTGCTCCGGTAGCTACCATCCGTCAGTTCGGCCTGGGTCACGCCCCAGCTTTGCGGGGTGGAAGGCACCGCCGACATAAGCTGCAGGTTATAGATGCCTGGCGGGGCGATGGCCGGGTTATCCGGGTCTTTCATCGTTGCGTTACCGATGAACAGATGGGGCTCCTCGGGAAACTCTCCGGCGAACACCTCGCGGTAGGCCTTCTCATAATCGCAGCCAGGGTAGATGCGGTAGTTGGTGTTCTTCAGACCCATGGCCTTGAGGTCCATGTCGATGCCGAGATAGACCACGCCCATGGCCGGTGACATCTCGAACTGTTCGGCACGACGCACGGTCTGTGGCTTGAGGTGTTCACGGCCAATCAGGCCAAGCAGGGCCTGCTTGATATCGGCGTTGCAGATCACCGCGTCCGCCTTGACCACCCGCTTGCCCAAGTGCTTGTTGCTGAACTCGACGCCCACGGCATGACCGTTCTCGATCAGGATACGTTCGACCCTGGATCGCAGGAGGATCTTGCCGCCCTTGCGCTCGACCACCTCGCCCAACTTGTCGGAGAACATCTGGCCGCCACCCGAGGGGTAATAGGAACCCTGCAGGAAGTGGTTGACCACCGCGGCATGGCCAGCCATGGTCGCGCGGCTCGGCGGCTGGTGATAGACCCCCAGCTGCCCGGTCAGGATGGCCCGAAGGCGTTGATTCTGCGTACAGGTGTCGAGGAACTGCGCCACCGTCGATTTGGCATGCCGCATCAGCATCCAAGAGCGTGGCAGCACCCACAGCGCGGTCAGCGGCCGCGAGTGGATGCCCATGAAATCCCAGACCTGCTGCAGCATCTTGAAGTAGCGGTTGATTCCCGCTCGCTCCTTGGGAAACGCCTCCAGCAGCTTCTCGCGAAAGCGTTCATAGCCACGGGGAACCGCGAACTGGAAGTCGGGAAAACACAGGGTTTCGAACCCCTCCGGGTCCTGCTCGATAAATTTGATTTCACCATCATTGATACCTGCACCCCGCAAAATCCGCGGAATCAGACCGTGTTTGCCACAGTCACCGATGTAGTGCAGGCCGACGTCGAACTCATAGTCCTTGCCCTTGCGGTGGAACACCGTGGCACAGCCGCCCATTTCATAGTGCATGTCGAGCACCAGTACCTGCTTGCCGCGATTGGCCAGGGTCGCGGCAGCCGTCAGGCCACCGATGCCGGCGCCAACCACGATCACGTCAAAGGTGTCGCTTTCGAGGGTCTTGAATCGATCAAAACTTTGCATGGATAAGGTTCCAGTCGCGCATCAGGCATGGGCCAGGTGGTGGTCGCGGGTCGGATCGACCGCCTCGGCCTCACGTATCAGGTGGGGCAGCTTGTTCGGCTTGCGGCTCCAGTGTTCATGGTTCGCCAATGGTGGAATCCGCTGCAGGATCACCGGCCAGTGCTTGACCAGCTCGGCGTTGAGTTCGATGAAATGCCGGTTGCTGTCATCGAGCAGGTTCTCCGGCTGAATCGCTTCCTCCGGACACTCGGGCAGACACAGGCCACAGTCGACGCACTCCTGAGGGTTGATGGCGATAAAGTTGGGCCCCAGGTGGAAAGCATCCGCGGGGCAGATATCGACGCAGCTGGTGTGGCGGCATTGAATGCAGTTGTCAGTCACTACGTAGGTCATGGTGCGTCTCGTAAAAATCTGGTTTGACGGGGGAAGTCGCCACTCAGAAGTAGCGGTCGACCAACAAACGCGCCGACAACATCGTCCCGATGAAACCTGCGCCCGGGAATGTCCAGGCCCCGACCTGGTACAGCCCCTTGACCGGGTATTTCTGCGGGAAACGGTTGAACAGGCCGGATTGTCGGGTGTTCTGCTCGAAGCCGTAGATCGCGCCCTCCGGGTTATGGGTGAACTTGGTCATGGTGCGTGGCGAGCCGCTCTCGCAGACCTCTATGTGCCGACTCAGGCCTGGAATGACTCGTTCGGCGTTGGCGATCAGCAGCTCGGTGAGTTCAAGCTTCTTGCGCCTGTAGTCGAGCTTGCCCAGCGAGTGCCACTCGCTGGCGCCCGTCAGCGTGAACAGGCCCAGGCTGGACTTTCCGGCCGGTACCATCGACGCATCGACGTTGGAGAAGTAGTTGATCGACCAACTGGTGTTGTCGCCATGCAGCTCCCCGGCCTGGATATGCTCGAACTGTTCGCGCTGGGTTTTCTGCGGGGCGAAGAAGTGGATGTACTCCTCGGGGCCCACTCCCAACTCGCTCAGCGGGCAATCGAGCCCCAGGTAGACTTGAAACCCGGACACCGACAACTTGAGCCGGCGCAGTCGCGAGCGGTACCTGGCGTCGAAATGCTGCTCGCCAGCCAGTGCCACGACCGCATGGGGCGAAATATTGGCCACAACATTGCGCGCCTTGACCCTGCCCGACTTGCGCGTTACCACGCCGCCGATTCGCCCGCGTTCAATCACGATCTGGTTGACCGCTGACTCCAGCTCGACCCGGCCGCCATGTTGCTCGATCACTTCGACCAGGGCATTGGACAATGCCTGGGAGCCGCCCTTGATCGAATAGCCGCCGTTCTCCAGATAGTCGATAAAGGGATAGGAAAAGTACCCGAACGCCAGGTCCTTGGCCGGTAGACCGTAGTAGCTCCATTGCGCCGACAGCACTTCCTTCAAGCGTTCGTTGGAGGTGAAACGCGAGAAGTAGTGATCCACCGTTTCATGGCCATACTTGAGCACCCGCGGATAGATCATGGGCGTGGCCACCAACCTCATCCAGAAAGGTTTGCGCGAATACAGAAAGCCGCACAGGTCCTTGTAGTTGCGCTGAGACTCGGCAAACAGGCGATTGATGTTGTCGACTTCCTCGGGAAAGAAACGGAACAACTCGCGCTTGTAACCTTCCAGGTCTCGGTGTCCAACCGTTATGTCGATGTCCTGAGAGCGATAGCGATACAGGGTCGGGTGATGAAGAAACTCGACTTTGTCCGCCACGCCACAGGCCTCGATGACATTGAACGACTCGGCGCCACGTACCACGCCGTCGAACGAATGCAGCGAAACATCGAAGTTGAAATCCTTGCGCCGAAAATTGCTGGCATAACCGCCGGGTACATTGTGCTTTTCCACCACCAGTACCTTCTGGCCTCGCTGCGCCATAAGGCTGGCACTCGCCAGCGCGCCAAGGCCCGCGCCGACGAAAACGGTATCGTATTCTTGACTCATTACATCTCCAGGCTCCGCGGCCAGATCCGGACAGCTAAATCAGACCGTCAGGCCGCCGTCGATTACGAATGTCTGACCGGTGATGTAGTCGGCCTGGGTCGACAGCAGAAAGCTGGCCAAGGCCGCCACTTCACGCACTTCACCGAAGCGCCTGAGGGGGATGGTGTCAGTGATCGACTTGCGCACCGGGTCGGCRATCTGCTCGACCATCTCCGTGGCAATGAAACCTGGGGCGATGGCGTTGACGTTGATCTTGAACCGCGCCAATTCCAGGGCCATGGTCTTGGTAATGCCGATCATCGCCGCCTTGGTCGCTGAATAACTCAACTGTCCCTTGTTACCCTTGAACCCACTGACGGAGGACATGTGCAAGATCTTGCCGCGACGCTCGGCGGCCATCGCCGGCGCCAGGCATTTACTGAAATACACCGCCGAATCGAGGTTGGTCGCAACCACATCGCGGTAACGCTCGATATCGAACTTCAGCAACAGCTGATCGCCGGTCACCCCCATGTTGTTGATCAAGCCGTAGGGCTCGCCGAGGGTCTCCACCAACTGTGCACACACCGCCTCGACCGAACCGTGGTCCCGCCCGTCACAGGCATGCCCAAGGGCCCAGCCACCGCTGGCCGCCACTTCCCGCTCCAGTTGCAAAGCCGCGTCGGCCGAGGACTGGTAGGTGAAAGCGACCTGATACCCTTCCCGTGCCAGGGCCGAGACCAGTGCGCGTCCAATGCCACGACTGCCGCCACTGACCAGCACCCATTTGCCGTTTGAAGACTGCTGAACATCCATGATCTACATCCTTTAGCCTGATGGTCCTTGCCGTTGTTACGCGGGCACGACGGGTGTTTGAGCTTCTGCACGATTGAAGAAATCGAAGATTTCCTCGAAGTAGCGGTCCCGATGCTTCTTGTGGTTTTCCAAGTGACGACAGCCCTCGAAACCGACCATATGTAGCGCCTCGCAATCCAGGCTGAGCCCCGCCACGCTGGCAGCCGGGATAAAGCGGTCGTTGAGCCCGTAGAAATAGGCGATCGGTAGATCGCGCACGCCCTGCAACGAGTGATCAATGGCACAGGTCCCCGTGGGGACCGCCAGACGGCTGCCGCTGATCCAGCGCATAGCGAGTCGCAGCGGTCCGCGGGTGAAGTAGCTGCGCACCGAAACCGGCACACTGTCCAGCACCGCCGAGGTAAAGGGCGTGGTATCGCGCGCCAGGGCATGGGACAGGTGATAGCCGCCAAACGAACAGCCCACCAGGTGGATAGGCAGGCCGGGGTTGTCCCGGATCACTCGCCGGGCAATCGCCAGCACATCGTCGGCAAACGCGTGGCCGCCGATGGTGCTGCGGCCGCAGACTTTGAAGTTGAAGGCGACCACCTGAGAACCCTGGTCGAGAAACGCCTGATCCAGTTTGTTCTCGAAAAAGTAATGCATGCCGTACTTGAGGAACGGATGGCACAAGAGCACCAC
>NZ_JBFUHY010000106.1:0-12656 GCF_056402155.1 Pseudomonas sp. P4_C1 | reverse complement strand
ATGGTGCAGGGCTCGAGATTTGCCAGGTGCTGCATGAGCGTTACCCGATTGAATTTTTTTCGGTACAGCTCGTGACCACGATCATCCTGTGCATGTAGATGAAAGGTGTGTTTTCCCAGATCGATGGCGGCAATAGCTACTTTGCTCATGGCAATGATCTCCGATAAGCCCCCTGTGAAAGCTTAGTGGTCGATCACAGGGGGCGGCGGGGGTAGCCATTTCATTAGGGGGGATGAGTGACTCTGAAGTTATTTGCTATTGGCCAGCGTGCTGTAGCGGGTCATCAGATTCCGATAATCCGGAATGTGGTTGATCCCTTCACGTGGGGCAGCCGGTCAGCGCTGGGAGTCCAGCGCCTCGTGTTCGTTCGCCACTTGTTGGGCCTTGAGGTAACTCTCGATCAGCAATTGATAATGCGGCATGGCCTGGGCGTAGACAGCGGCCCACTGCTCGGCATCCGGACGGTTCCACGAGCCTTGCAGCTCGGATAGCGTCGCCATGATGTCGATCGGCACCACCCCGGCCTGGGCCAGACGGGCAACGGTCAGCTCGGTGGCCAGTTTCGAGTGGTTGCCCGAGGCGTCGACCACCGCAAACACCTTGTAGCCTTCATGCACGGCGGCGATGGACGGGAACGCCAGGCACACGCTGGTCAAGGTGCCGGCGATCACCAGGGTTTTCTTGCCGGTGGCTTTGACCGCCGCGTGAAACTCCGGGTTGTCCCAAGCGTTGATTTCACCTTTGCGCGCCACGTACTGCGCATGGGGTGCGGCCTCGTGGATTTCCGGGATCAACGGACCATTCGGCCCCTGGGGAACGGAAGCGGTGGTGATCACCGGCATCTTCAGCAGGGTCGCGGCCTTGGCCAGGGCAATGGCGTTGGCGCGCAGTTGGGGCACGTCCATGTCCTTGACGATCTGGAACAGTCCGCTCTGGTGATCGATCAACAGCATCGCGCTGTCATTGGGGTCGATGGTCGGCTTCTGGCCGTTGAAGTTGGCCGCGTAGACAGCGTTCATGTGCGTTTCCTCTTTCTTTTGGGCAACAGCCATCCCTGGCCTGAAAACCGGCCTACTCATCCTGTGTAGAGTCGGGTGTAAAAGCGCTGCGAATTAAGCGTGCATCCGGCCGAAGCGACCGGACTGGAAGTCGGCGAAGGCCTGGTGGATTTCCTGCTCGGTGTTCATCACGAACGGCCCGTGGCCGACGATCGGCTCATCGATCGGTTCGCCGCTGAGCAACAGCACCACCGCATCTTCGCTGGCCTGGAGGGTCATCTGGTCGCCCTTGCGGTCGAACAGGGCCAGTTGCCCCTGGCGCACCGATTCCAGGCCGTTGACCTGAACCGTGCCGCGCAGCACCACAAGTGCGGTGTTGCGCCCTTCATGCAGGTCAAGGCTGAGCAACTTGTCGGCATTCAAACGAATGTCCCACACGTCGATCGGGGTAAAGGTGCGCGCCGGGCCTTGGTGACCGTCGAACTCACCGGCGATCAGGCGCAGGCTGCCGGCGTTGTCCTTCAAGGCGATGTTCGGGATGTCGCCGTCGAGGATCGTTTGGTAACCGGGGTCGGCCATCTTGTCCCTGGCCGGCAGATTGACCCACAGTTGCACCATCTCCAGGGTGCCACCGCTCTTGGCGAAACCCTGGGAGTGAAACTCTTCATGCAGGATCCCCGAAGCAGCGGTCATCCATTGCACATCGCCGGGGCCGATCTTGCCGCCACTGCCGGTGGAGTCCCGGTGCTCCAGTTCGCCCTTGTAAACGATAGTCACGGTTTCGAAGCCACGATGCGGATGCTGACCAACGCCACGTCGCTCGGTGGTCGGGGTGAATTCAGCGGGGCCGGCGTGATCCAGCAACAGGAACGGGCTGATGTGTTTGCCCAGGTTGTCGTAGGAAAACAGCGTGCGAACCGGAAAACCGTCACCAACCCAATGGGCCCGTGGACTGGTGTAGATACCGATGATGTTTTTCATGGTGTCTCCTGATGAGGTGAGTGAAGCCATGGACAGAGATTAAAACCGTGACCTTTGCTGCGCTAGACTGCAAAAATCAGCTTTAGCGTTCTATTTGGAGAACGATGGTGGAAGACCTCAACACCCTCTACTACTTCACCCAGGTAGTGGAGCATCACGGTTTCGCCGCAGCGGGCCGGGCGCTGGACATGCCCAAGTCCAAGCTCAGCCGACGCATTGCCGAACTCGAAGAGCGCCTAGGCGTGCGCCTGCTGCACCGCACCAGCCGGCATTGCTCGTTGACGGAAATCGGTCAGGCCTATTACCAGCGCTGCCTGGCCATGCGGGTGGAGGCGGAAAGCGCCGCCGAACTGATTGAGCGCAATCGCTCCGAGCCCCAGGGCCTGGTGCGTGTCAGTTGCCCGACGGCGCTGCTCAATTCCTGGGTCGGGCCGATGCTGACCCGCTACATGCTCAAGTACCCGCTGGTGGAGTTGTTCATCGAGAGCACCAACCGTCGGGTCGACCTGATTCACGAAGGCTTCGACATTGCGCTGCGGGTACGCTTTCCGCCGCTGGAAAACACCGACATGGTGATGAAGGTGCTGGGCAACAGCACCCAGAGCGTGGTCGGCAGCCCGGCCTATTTATCGCGCCTGTCGACACCGGCCTCCCCGGCCGACCTCAGCGGCTTGCCGAGCCTGCACTGGGGCGCGGCGCAGCGCGAATATCAGTGGGAACTGTTCGGAGCCGACGGCAGCACCGCAATGATTCGTCACGCGCCGAGGATGGTCACCGATGACCTGTTGGCGTTGCGCCATGCGGCGGTCGCCGGGATCGGCATCGTGCACCTGCCCAGTGTGGTGGTGCGCGATGAAATCGCTGCCGGGCAACTGGTGGAACTGGTGCCGGGCTGGGCGCCGAAGAGCGGTGTCATCCACGCGATCTTCCCCTCGCGTCGGGGCTTGTTGCCCTCGGTGCGCACGTTGATCGATTTTCTTGGGGAGGAATTCAGTCGTAGTGATATTGCTTAAGAGCGGGATAAGGCTTTGGACCGAGTGATGGCTATCGCGAGCAAGCTCGCTCCCACAGGGGATTTGTGGTGCATATAGATCCAATGTGGGAGCGAGCTTGCTCGCGATGGCGTCAGACCAGACACAATCAACACATCTTCCTGCCCCGATTCATGACTTTCAGTAAACATTGCTTTGCCGCTCCAGCGGTTTTTCTCACGGATGCAGGCGCCGATACTGCCGCCCATTCCCACTGCAACCTCTGGAGTCATCAATGTCTATTCCCGCCTTCGGCCTGGGTACGTTTCGCCTGCAAGGCCAGGTGGTCATCGATTCGGTAAGCACCGCCCTGGCGCTCGGCTACCGGGTGATCGATACCGCACAAATCTACGAGAATGAAGCCGAGGTCGGCGAGGCTGTCGCTGCCAGCGGCATCGCCCGTGAAGAACTGTTCATCACCAGCAAGATCTGGGTCGCCAACCTGGCCGGTGATCGTCTGATCGACAGCCTGGAGGAAAGCCTGCGCAAACTGCAGACCGATTACCTGGACCTGACCCTGATCCACTGGCCGTCGCCGGACGATCAAGTGCCTGTCGCAGAGTTCATGGGCGCCCTGCTCGAAGCCAAGCGCCTGGGCCTGACCCGGCAGATCGGCGTGTCCAACTTCACCATCGACCTGATGCAGCAAGCGATTGCAGCCATCGGCGCCGAGCACATCGCCACTCACCAGATCGAACTGCACCCGTACCTGCAAAACCGCAACGTCGTCGCGTTCGCACAGAGCCAGGGCATCGGCATTACGTCATACATGACCCTGGCCTACGGTGAAGTCCTCAACGACCCGCTCATCCAGCAGATCGCCGAACGCCTGCACGCGACGCCGGCCCAGGTCACTCTGGCCTGGGCCATGCAATCGGGTTACGCAGTGATCCCGTCCTCAACTCGCCGGGCCAACCTCGAAAGCAACTTGAAGGCTCGCGAGCTGACCTTGAGCGAGGCCGATATGGCCTTGATCGCAACGCTGGATCGCGGCCACCGGCTGACCAGCCCCAAGGGCATCGCGCCGCACTGGGATTGAGCCTCAATCCTGCTCCAGACGCTGGTCCAGGCGGGCCATGGCTTGCTGCAACCGGTCGACGGCGTCGCCGATCAGTGCCGCGCGGCCGTCATTGCACGCCTGCTCCAGCTGTTCGCAACACTCGACCAGGGCGAGCGCTCGCACCATTAGCGCCCCGCCCTTGATCCGGTGTGCCAGTTCCTGCAAGCCCGGGCGATTGCCGCCGGCGTGCAAGGCCAGCAAATGCACGCGATCCTCGCGGTTGGTCAGCGCCAGATCGCGTATCAGTTGATCGATCAACTCACGATCCGAATCCGCATAACGTTCCAGCCCGCTCAAATCGAACTCGGCGAAGCCAGGGTCGACGATCGCCGCTTGGGGTGCACTGGAAAACCGCCGGGCCAGCCACGCCTGCAAGTCCACCAGGCGAATGGGTTTGAACAGGCAATCGTCCATGCCCGCCGCCTTGCACCGGTCCTTCTCCTCAGCCTGCGCATTGGCGGTAAAGCCCAGAATCGGCGTCGACGACAGCCCCTGCACCTGCTCTTGCTCACGTATCGCGCCCGCCAATTCATAACCACTGAGCTGCGGCATATTGCAGTCGGTGATGACCAGATCGAAACCGTACCCGTACCCCTGCCCGCGCCACTGTTCAAGCCCCTGCGCCCCGTCCTCCGCCAGCACCACGCGATGGCCCAGATAGCTCAACTGCCGCGAGAGCAACTGGCGATTGGCCGGATAATCGTCAACCACCAGAATCGACAATGCCCGGGTCGTGAGCTGCGCCGGATCCTGGGACACCACCTCGGCGGGTAACGTTTGCAGGACGGGCAGCACCAGGCTGATGTCCACCCGCGTGCCGCGCACAGGCTCACTGTCGAGTTGCAACCGGCCGCCCATCATTTCACACAGGGTACGACTGATCACCAGGCCCAGGCCGGAACCCTGCCGGGCGGTCTGCTGGCTATTGCCCGCCTGCACAAACGGACTGAACAGGCGTTGCTGGTCGAGAGCGCTGATACCGATGCCACTGTCCTCGATACTCAGCCTGACAGACAGAAGCGCCGGGGCTTGAGGCAGCACCCGCAGTGTCAGGCTCACCTCACCTTCTCGGGTGAACTTGATCGCATTGCTCAGCAGATTGGACAGCACCTGTTTGAAGCGCGTGGGATCGAGCATCACGTCACAGTCACTGCGCGCGTCGAGATCGACCCGCCACTGCAGATTCTTTTGCATCGCCAGCCCTTCGAAAACCCGGCAGACCGACGTCACCAGCGCGTGCAGATTGACCCGCTCCGGCGCCAGCGACAAATGCCCGGATTCGATCCGCGCGACGTCCAGGATGTCGCCGATCAAATCCAGCAACTGCTGCCCGGCGTTGGACGCCACCTCGATGGCGGCGCGGTCGGTCACCCCTTCATCGGCGCGTTTGAGTGCCAGTTCGAGCATGCCGATCAAGGCGTTCATCGGCGTGCGGATTTCATGGCTCATGGTGGCCAGGAACGTGGTCTTGGCCCGGTTGGCGTCATCCGCCGCGTCCTTGGCTTCCTGCAATTGCCCAAGCAATTGCTGACGCTGGCGAATCTGCCGCCGCTGCCAGACGATCCCGGCCAACGCGAGCAACAACAAGACACCCGCCGCCGCAAACGCCTGCACGATCGCTTGTCGGTGTCGCAGCCAGTAACTCTGCTCGACCATCGCGTCATAGCGCCAGGGTTGAGTCAGCTCGTCAATTTCTTCGGGGGGAATACTCAGTAATGCCTTGTCCAGAATCGAATGCAGCTCGGTGGCCTCGCGACTGGTTGCCAGGGTGCTTCGGGCGGGGTCGGTGCCCACGGTGCTGGTCACTTGCAGACGATCGCGATACTGCCGGGAAATCAGGTAACGGGCGCTGATCAACGAGTTGATGCCGCCATGGGCCTTGCCCTGGGCGACCATCTCCATGGCGTCCGTGGACAGTGGCGCATCCGCCAGCTGGATCAGCGGGTAATGCTGGCGAAGGTACTCGGCGGCAATGTTGCCCTGGGTCAGCGCCAGGGTTTTCCCCGCCATGTCATCCAGCGTCCTGGGGCTGTCCGCGTCCACGCGGGTCACCAGCACCGACGGGCTGCTCAGAAACGACCGGGTGAACCGCAATTCGTCTTCACGCTGGGAACTGAGGCCGATACCGGCCAACACATCGATCTGGCCGCTCGTGATGCCCGTCATCATCTCGGCCACCGACTTCATGCCCTGGATGTCAAATTGCAGCCCGGTGCGCAAACTGATTTTCGTCAGCACATCGACGCCAATGCCGCGAAACTTGCCTTCGCTGTCGACAAATGAAATCGGCGGGATATTTTCGTTGATTGCGACCTTCACCCGCGGGTGCCGTTCGAGCCAGTGCTGTTCGGCCACGCTCAATTGCAAAGACTGAGTGCCCGGGATAGACACCCCGTTGGCCCCCCAACGGCGCAGGATGTTCATTTGTTCATTGGCGGTGATGGCCGCCAGCGCCTTGTTGACGATGCGTAATAGCGAAACGTTGTCGCGGGTCATCGCAAAGGCAAAACGCCCGGACTCCATGGGCGAGAAGTCCGTCAGGTGAACGTTGTTCAGGTAATTCCTGCTGATCAGATAATGGGCATTGATCGCATCACCGAGGTAGACATCGGCCTGGCCGAACGCCACGGCACCCATCGCCGCCAGTGTCGAGGGAAACAGCTGGACCTGCGCTTTGGAATAGAACTGTTGCACGCTGTATTCGGGCAAGTAGTGATACAGCATCACCAGTCGCTTGCCGGCCAGTGTCGGGTCGAGCACCGGAGGGAAATCGGTGCGGGTGACCAGCACCGGTTGATCCACCGCGTAGGCGCTGGACATCTGTAGCCGCGGATCTTCGGCTTCGAATCGGTTGGCCGTTCCCAGCAGGTCGGCCTGCCCGTTCTTGATGGCCTGCACCGCGTCGGCCCGCGACGGATAACATTGAACCTCGATGACGACGTTCAACAATTGTTCGAGCAACCCGGCGTAATCGGCTGTTACGCCTTCGAACACCTTGCCTGCCGTGTTGAACTCGAAGGGGGGATAGTCGGGAGCCGAGACAGCCAGCACCAATCGGCCCTTTTGCTGCAACCAGCGCAACTCGGTTTCCGACCACCTGACGCTCAGGCCTTCGGCACCCGAGCGTCCCAACAGGGTCAACGATTGTTGTGCACAGACCGTCGATGCCCAGAGAAGAAGGCCAATCAGCACCCCGCCTGCCAATCGTCGGAGAGCGTTCATTCAGATCAAATGATTGCGCAGGGCGAAATCCCTCAAGTGCACCGACGAGCTCACGTTGAGCTTGAGGGTGAGGCGGGTCTTGTAGGTACTGACGGTCTTGTAGCTCAGGTGCATGATCTCGGCGATTTCCAGGTTTTTCGAACCCCGGGCCAGGTACTGCAGAATGGTCAACTCACGATTGGAGAGCTTGTCGATCAACTGCCTTTCACTGCGTTGCAAATCCCCCATCGACACGGAACTCGAAGGGATCTGGGCAAAATAGGTATAGCCGGCCATCACCGAATGCACCGCCGCCTTCAAGTCATCCAGGTCCTTGCTCTTGGAAACATAGGCAACCGCCCCGGCCCGCATGCAGCGGTCCTGATAGAACTGGGCCTCCAGTGAAGTGAACACCACCACGCGACATCGCGTCTTTTCGGCCTTGATACGGTCCATCACCTCAAGCCCCGCCACACCCGGGAGGCCCAGATCAAGCAGCACGACATCCGGTTGATGCTCCCGGATCAATGCCAGGACCTCATCGCCACGGGAGGCCTCGTAAATACTCTTGAATCCTTCACCCTTGAGTACGAGTTTGATCATGGAGCGAACCACCGGATGATCTTCCACAATCAGTGCTGACTTCATGACAACTCCCGTGCAAAACAACACGATCGGGCAAAAAATGCCCTCCAGGCACCGCAGCGGTTGGGCACAACGCTGCGCATAGACTTTTGCATGGAAGGCTGGAAAGTACTACCTGACAGAAATGACAGTTCCGACGAACGGTAGCCGACGATCGACAGCGCTCATCAACTGCGTAATGGACGCCAGGTCCGGCACAGCGGTCTGGCTCAACTGGACTTTGCCCGCGACTGTCGACAACGGCGCCTGCCGTTCATTGAAGATAAACGCGTGATGAACCTGCGGGTTGTCGTCAAGGAAACTGAGCAGGTCCAGCGCTCCAATTGCCATCGCCCCATTGACCAGCACCAGGTCCAGAGGCTCGCAACCGTATTCCACCAGTGCAAGGAGCTCGTCGAGGCTCTGCACCGGAGCCACCCGAAAATAGCCGAGCTGGTTGAACAGTCGCTCGATCCGCAGGCGGTTGAAGTGCTGCGCATCGGCGATCAGGATGCGCAAGGATTTGTTCGGCAAGGTGACCTCCAAAAGGATGTCGGTTTCAAGAGGTCGCAAAGCCTACGGAAGACCTTCCTGGTTTTATGTAGGAATATTCCTAAAATAATGCCGGTTAATCTGACGCTTGCCCGGGAAACCTTGGCCGTTACTCCGTGGTACTCGGACTCCAGAACGCCTGCACCACCAGGCTCGACGTCGAAATCCGTGCCACCAGCGCATCCAGTTCATCACCATCGACCGAGGTGGTCGCCAGGGTGGCCTCGATTTCAATTTCATCCGTGCCGAAGGCATGCACATCGACATCGCTGGCCGGATAGTTGCTGCGCGCAAGCTCGGCCTCGAGCAGGGCCAGCACGGTTTTCTGCTGCGTACGCCGGGTAATGACATAGACGATGTTGGTGACTTCCGCCGAAATCACATCCAGCGGCTGACGGTTGATGGTGTTGACGATCGGCCGCAGCAAGGTGTTGGCCGCAAGCACGAACAGCGTGCCAAGCAACGCTTCGGCCAGCAGGTCGGCACCGGCGCAGGCACCGACTGCCGCCGAGGTCCAGAGCGTGGCGGCGGTATTGAGGCCGCGCACATTGCCCTCTTCACGCATGATCACCCCGGCGCCGAGAAAGCCGATACCGGAGACCACGTACGCCACGACCCGCACGGCCCCTTCGGCCCCGCCGAGCCGGTTGGCCATGTCGACGAAGATCGCCGCGCCCACCGCCACCAGCACGTTGGTGCGCAGGCCCGCGGTGCGTTGCCGGTACTGACGTTCGAAACCGATCAGGCCGCCGAGGATGAAGGCCGCGCTGAGGCTGACCAGGGTGTCGAGCAGGGAGGTCAGGTTGAGGTTGTTGATGGCTTGCATATGAAAATCCTTGAAAAACACACGATCCCTGTGGGAGCGAGCTTGCTCGCGATGACGGCGGCACATTCGACATTAATGTGACTGACCCACCGCTATCGCGAGCAAGCTCGCTCCCACAGGGGTTGCGTTGATTGGCCAGCCTCGCGGCTTTATTGCCAGCCAAACCGCCGAATGTAGAACCCCTTCACCGCCTGGGTCAGCGCCATGTACGCCAGCAGGATCACCGGCAGGAACACGAAGTACAGCGACGGCAATGCCTGCAATTTGAAGTAATGCGCCAGCGGTCCCATCGGCAGGAAAATCCCCACGGCCATGATCAGTCCGGTCATCACCAGCAACGGCATGGCCGCGCGGCTTTGCAGGAACGGGATCTTCGGCGTGCGGATCATGTGCACGATCAGTGTCTGGGTCAGCAGCCCGACCACGAACCAGCCGGACTGGAACAGGGTTTGGTGGTCCGGGGTGTTGGCGTCGAACACGTACCACATCAAGGCGAACGTGGTGATGTCGAAGATCGAACTGATCGGCCCGAAAAACAGCATGAAGCGCCCGACATCCGCCGGCTGCCAGCGCTGCGGTTGCTTGAGCATTTCGTCATCGACGTTATCGAACGGAATGGCGATCTGCGAAATGTCATAGAGCAGGTTCTGCACCAGCAGGTGCATCGGCAGCATCGGCAGGAACGGGATGAACGCACTGGCCACCAGCACCGAGAACACGTTGCCGAAGTTCGAACTGGCGGTCATCTTGATGTACTTGAGCATGTTGGCGAAGGTCCGACGCCCTTCCAGCACGCCCTCCTCCAGCACCATCAGGCTCTTTTCCAGCAGGATGATGTCGGCCGCTTCCTTGGCGATGTCCACGGCGCTGTCCACGGAAATGCCGATGTCGGCGGTGCGCAGGGCCGGGGCGTCGTTGATGCCGTCGCCCATGAAACCGACCACATGGCCGTTGCCCTTGAGCAGACGGACGATGCGCTCCTTGTGCGATGGCGTCAGCCTGGCGAAGACGTTGGTAGTCTCCACGGCTTTCGCCAGTTCGGCATCGCTCATGCGTTCGATGTCGTGGCCCATCAGCAGGCCTTGCTGCTCCAGGCCGACTTCGCGGCAGATCTTCGCCGTTACCAGTTCGTTGTCGCCGGTCAGCACTTTCACCGCCACACCGTGGGCCGCCAACGCCTTGATGGCTGGCGCGGTGCTTTCTTTCGGTGGATCGAGGAACGCCACGTAGCCGATCAGCGTCAGTGCCTGTTCATCGGCCAGGCTGTAGGTGTCGCGCCCTTCGGTCATTGGCCGTGCCGCTACCGCAACCACACGCAAGCCTTCGCCGTTGAACGTGGCCGTGACCTGACGAATTCGCGCCAGCAACTCTTCGGTCAGAACTTCATCGACTTCGCCGTGACGTACCCGCGAGCAGACCGCCAGCACTTCTTCCACCGCGCCCTTGCAGATCAGCAGGTGCGGTTGATCGCGCTCGGCGACCACCACCGACATGCGCCGGCGAGTGAAGTCGAACGGGATCTCGTCGACCTTGCGAAACGCCGTGCCGACTTTCAGCTCACGGTGGACCTCGACGTGCTCGAGCACCGCCACATCCAGCAGGTTTTTCAGGCCGGTCTGGTAGTAGCTGTTGAGGTAGGCCATTTCCAGCACGTCATCGGAGTCGTTGCCCCAGACGTCGACGTTGCGCGCCAGGAAGATCTTGTCCTGGGTCAGGGTGCCGGTCTTGTCGGTGCACAGCACGTCCATGGCGCCGAAGTTCTGAATGGCGTCGAGGCGTTTGACGATGACTTTTTTGCGCGACAGGAACACCGCGCCCTTGGCCAGGGTCGAGGTGACGATCATCGGCAGCATTTCCGGAGTCAGGCCCACGGCGATCGACAGCGCGAACAGCAACGCTTCGGTCCAGTCGCCCTTGGTGAAACCGTTGATGAACAACACCAGTGGCGCCATCACGAACATGAAGCGGATCAGCAGCCAGCTGACTTTGTTGACCCCGGTCTGGAACGAAGTCGGCGCCCGGTCGGTTGCACCCACGCGCTGGGCCAGAGCGCCGAAATAGGTGCTGTTGCCGGTGGTGAGAATCACCGCCAAGGCCGTGCCGGACACCACGTTGGTGCCCATGAACAGGATGTTGTCCAGGTCCAGTGGATTGCGCGTGTCGCGGTCCTGCTGACGGGGAAACTTTTCCACCGGCATCGATTCACCGGTCATGGCCGCCTGGCTGACGAACAGGTCCTTGGCGCTGAGCACCCGGCAATCGGCGGGAATCATGTCACCGGCCGACAGCACGATCAGGTCGCCCGGCACCAGTTGCCTGATCGGCAGTTCGATGCGCTGCTCGCTGCGGTCCTCAAGGTCCCGGCGCATCACAGTGGCAGTGTTGCTGACCATGGCCTTGAGGGCATCGGCGGCCTGGTTGGATTTGGTTTCCTGCCAGAATCGCAGCAAGGTCGAGAGCACCACCATGGAGAAAATCACGATGGCGGCTTTCATGTCTTCGGTCAGCCAGGAGATGACCGCCAGCAACGTCAGCAACAGGTTGAACGGATTCTTGTAGCAGTGCCACAGGTGCGTCCACCAGGGCAGCGGTTGTTCGTGCTCGACTTCGTTGAGGCCGAATTGCTCGCGCAGGGCCTCGGCTTCGAGTTCGCTCAAGCCGTCGGCGTGACTGCCCAGGGTGTTGAGCAATTGACCGGAGTCGCTGCCGGCAGCGGCCACCAGGGTTTGCGCCAGGGTGGGAGGGACTTCACGGCTGACCGTGGTGTCGGTGAAGGTTTCTAGCAACGCCAGGCGACGGAAGTGCCGGGCGATGTGGCGGTTACGCAGGAAACCTGCGAAGAATTCCTTGAGGGTAAGTTTCATGGCTGGTGCCCCTTTGGTCAGCCGGGAAACCGTCGAGCAGGCAGGTCCACGCCGCTGCCGCCGGAACAACCGGCAAAGCAAGGCCTGGCGCGCCGGTCACGAATGACAGGCGTGTCGATAGAGCGGCGGCCACGACAAAAAGTCGAAACCACACACTGTTCAGCGTCGATGAGAAGAGGACGTCGGGACACGGCCAGGACTGGCCATGATCAGGATGCCGCTGCTCGCTTTTCGGCGAGACAACGGCACAGGAGACTGCGCGTTATCTTGCCGAGAAAATGCCGGTTACCGAGACCGGCCGACAACTGTCACTCGAACAAGTACCCACTGTGGGTCTCCGTAATGGATGAAAACGCGCGAAGCTTACGCCCCGATGTTTGGCGAGTAAACCCGATACAAAGTCTTGCCGGGGTGAATCATGGGGTTCTTCAGGAAGGGTTCAGGAATCAATATTTGCGGTGTTCTTTCTGGCCCCATCGCGAGCAGGCTCGCTCCCACATGGGTTCTTTCTTCGGCGCG
>NZ_JBFUHY010000105.1:0-13121 GCF_056402155.1 Pseudomonas sp. P4_C1 | reverse complement strand
TCCGGCCGGTAACGCAGGGTGCGGTAGATGATGCGAGTGTCCTGCGGCCAGATGGTCAGCTCTTCGCTGGACTTGACCACAAACGCCACACGCTCATCGATGTAATCCTCCATGGCCGTGTGATCCGGGGCAATCACCGGTTTGCCGCTGGCCATGAACTCCATCAGCGGCAGGCACAGACCTTCGCAGCGCGAGGCATTGACGTAGTAACTGGCGGCTTCGTACAGCCGGGCGTATTGCGGGTCGTCCAGGTAGCCGTGCATGACCACCACCCGACAGGCGAACGGCGAAAGCTGCGCGAGCAACGTCATCAGTTCGTCGTGGTAGGTCGACAGATCGCTTTGGGTAATCTTCAGCACCAGCGTCGCGTCAGACGTTTCGCGGAACGCCCAGCAGAATGCGGTGATCAGTTGATGCCAGTTCTTGCGACCGTCACGCGGGTTGAACACGGTGACGTACACCACACCGTCAACCTGTGTTTCGACCTGGGCGGTGGTGTCCGGCCACTGTCGCGGTTCTGGCTCGGGTACTGCCATCGTCTGCGGGCCGGCGATGGCCGGCAACCAGTCAGCGAGACGCGCATGGGCGGCTGGGGACAACAGGTCGCGAACCCCTTCCCAATACCACTGGCTTAGAAAATGCGTGCGATGCACCGGGATCGGCAGCGATTTACCTTTGTCCAGGCGCCACATACGCAGGTAATGGCGAGCAATCACCAAGCGGCGCTTGAGCGTCAGCGGCGGTGGCTTCAATGCCTCCAGCTCGGCCTCGAGCGCCGCCAGTTCCTCGGCAGTCGGCACGTCGGGAATCAGTGCATCGGCGCTCAGCCCGAGTGTGCGTGTATCGAAGATGCAACCCTTGATGTCCAGGGTCGAGCCGGCGCTGATCGGGACGCTGGTGTGGCGACTACGAATGTCGGCGAAGTTTTCCCACAACGGCGTCGGCAACACCAGCACCGGAAAGTCTTCGCCCATGGCCCGACGAATCGCCCGGGCGGTATGGCTGGAGAGCGTGATCACCCGGCCCTGCCGTGCCAGCATTTGCGTCCAGTCCTGGCGCGGGTCGTTATCCCATTGTTCATCGGGAATCGAATCAAACTCCCAGGCCACCACGCAGATCGTCGGGCACGCAAGGTCGTTCGGGGTTTTCTGCGGCGGCGTGAACGACAGAAACAGGCTGTCTTCGCCGGCGGCCAATAACTGTTTGTAGAGCGGATCGACCTCGGCGGTGGAGGACACCACATGCACTCGCCCAAGGCTCTCGAGCACAGGGCGATAAGCCTTGAGCACGAAGTAGTAACTGTACTCGGGACGGCCGAGACTCTGGCTGATGGAGCTGTCGTTGACGTCGGAGTAAAGAATGAAATTCATGGCATCCCACGGTGACGCCGCCATCCCGGCAGCCTCACGCTATGACGGGGAGGACAGGGTTCGAGTCAGTGTTCACTGGCGCTCGTCCATTGTCTTGCTGCCCGTCTTCGTTCTTGTTTTAGTGGTCAGTTTCTCGCAGTTTCGAAGCGACGCTGCCGAACCCCGGATAATCGTGACGATGGGCATTCTAAACACATCCATTGAGGGTTCGTGAACCGCCCGGCGAGAATAAATCAGGCTACGCTGGGGAGAACCGATCAGTCACTTTTGGACTTGTTGAAATTACCGAGCAAATGGCACAGATTGGCTACCAAACAACTACAACAAACATTTCACCTGTCTTTCGAGCGATCATATCGACTCGTGAAACCTTTCCATGAAGCCTGTGGAAACTGGATGAAATGCATGACCAAGGGGTCGCTGTTTGAAAAAGCGTCTGTTTGTCACGGGTCTGACCGGATTCGTAGGACAACACATCCAATCGCGTTTGCAGGCTGATGCCTCGGAATGGGAACTTCTGGTGGCTCCTGACCGCTACGATCTCGCCGCGCAGGACAGCCTCGAAAGCTTATGGCCGCAAATGCCCGATGCGGTGATTCACCTGGCCGGCCAGACTTTCGTCCCGGACGCCTTTCGTGATCCGGCGCGCACCCTGAACATCAATCTGCTGGGCACCCTGAACCTGCTGCAAGCCCTCAAGGCGCGCGGCTTCACCGGCACATTTCTGTACGTCAGCTCCGGTGATGTCTATGGCCAGGTCACCGAAGAGCATCTGCCCATCACTGAATTGCAGCCACCCTGCCCGCGCAATCCCTATGCCGTGAGCAAACTGTCGGCAGAGTTCCTGAGTTTGCAATGGGGCCTGAGCGAAGGCTGGCCCGTACTGGTCGCCCGCCCGTTCAACCACATCGGCACAGGGCAGAAAGACAGCTTCGTCATCGCCAGCGCCGCCCGTCAGATCTGCCGGATCAAGCAAGGCCTGCAAGGGCCACGACTGGAGGTCGGGGACATCGACGTGACGCGCGATTTCCTCGATGTCGCGGACGTGGTCTCGGCCTACCTGGCTTTGCTGGAGAAAGGCACACCGGGGCAGGTGTACAACATTTGCTCGGGGCGCGAGCAGAGCATTCGCAGTTTGATCGAGCAATTGGCAGATCTTGCCCAGGTCGACCTGCAACTGGTCCAGGACCCTGCGCGACTTCGCCGCGCGGATCAGCGTCGGGTGTGTGGCAGCCCTGCCAGGCTGGTCCAGACCACCGAATGGAAGCCTGAAATCACAACACAACAATCCCTGCGGGCGATCCTGTCCGACTGGGAGACGCGAGTACGACAAGAATGACTAAAAGTGCACTGATCACAGGTATCACCGGCCAGGATGGCGCGTATCTGGCCAAACTGCTGCTCGACAAGGGCTACAAAGTCCACGGTCTGGTCGCGCGTCGCAGCAGCGACTCGCGCTGGCGCCTGCGCGAGATGGGAGTCGAGGCGGACATCGTCTACCTCGACGGCGACATGGCCGATGCCTGTTCAGTGCAGCGCGCGGTGATCAAGTCGGCGCCGGACGAGGTCTACAACCTGGCCGCGCAAAGCTTTGTCGCGGCCTCCTGGGATCAACCGGTGACCACCGGCATCGTCGACGGTCTTGGCGTTACCCACCTGCTCGAAGCGATCCGTCAGTTCAGTGCGCACACGCGTTTTTACCAAGCGTCCACCAGCGAAATGTTCGGCCTGATCCAGGCCGAACAGCAGGACGAGAACACACCGTTCTATCCGCGCAGCCCCTATGGCGTGGCCAAGTTGTACGGCCACTGGATCACCGTTAACTACCGCGAAAGCTTCAACCTGCACGCCAGCAGCGGCATCCTGTTCAACCATGAATCACCGCTGCGCGGCATTGAATTCGTGACGCGCAAGGTCACCGACGCCGCCGCCCGGATCAAGCAGGGCAAGCAGCAGGAACTGCGCCTGGGCAACATCGACGCCAAGCGCGATTGGGGCTTTGCCGGGGACTACGTCGAAGCCATGTGGCTGATGCTGCAACAGGACAAACCCGACGACTTCGTGGTGGCCACCGGCGTGACCACCACCGTGCGCGAGATGTGCCGGATCGCCTTCGATCATGTGGGCCTGAACTACCGCGATTACGTGAAGATCGACCCGGCGTTCTTCCGCCCGGCCGAAGTGGAAGTGCTGCTCGGCAACCCGGCCAAGGCCCAGCGTGTGCTGGGCTGGAAACCCAAGACCGATCTGGATGCCTTGATCCGCATGATGATGGATGCGGACATGAAACGCGTCGCCAAGGAGTAGGCCATGCTGATTCCCGTGATTCTCTCCGGCGGTGCCGGGACAAGGTTGTGGCCGGTGTCGCGTGAGGGCCATCCCAAACCCTTCATGACATTGCCCGACGGCCAGTCGCTGCTGGGCAAGACCTATCAGCGGGCCGCGGACCTGCTCGACGGCTGGGGCGATATCGTCACGGTGACCAATCGCGAGTACTACTTCCAGAGCAAGGATCACTTTCGGGACGCACACCTGGGCCGGCATCGCGGGCACTTCCTGCTGGAGCCGACGGGACGCAATACGGCGCCGGCCATTGCCGCCGCCGCCCTCTCCCTCCAGGCCCTGCATGGCGACGATGCGATCATGCTGGTGATGCCCGCCGACCACTTGATCGTCAATGTCGACGCGCTCAAGGACGCAGTCGAGCATGCCGTGACATTGGCCAGACGCGGTCACCTGGTGACCTTCGGGGTGGTGCCGACCGCTCCGGAAACCGGTTTTGGCTACATTGAAGCCGGCACATCACTGGACGAAAAAGGCGCGGCCAACGTGCGGCGCTTCGTCGAAAAACCCGACCTGCAAACCGCGACGCACTACCTGGAAAGCGGCAACTTCCTGTGGAACTCCGGGATGTTCTGCTTTTCCGTCGCCACCCTGCTGGCCGAACTGCAAATCCATGCGCCCGCTTTGCTTGCGCAGACGCAAACCTGCATGGCCGCCAGCGCTCCCGTGGAAAACGCCGGGGATGTGCAACAAGAGCTGTCACCAACCCTGTTTAGCGAAATCATGGATATTTCCATCGACTACGCATTGATGGAGCGTTCCGACAAGGTGGTCGTCGTGCCGGCCCGTTTCGACTGGAGCGACATCGGCTCCTGGGGTGCGGTGGCCGCGTTGGTGCCGGCGGATGCCCAGAACAATYGCGCCGTCGGCGAGTCGATTTTCATCGACAGCCACAACAATTTCGTCCAGAGCGAAAACCGTCTGGTCGCGACCGTGGGGGTGGATAACCTGATCATCGTCGACACCGCCGACGCCGTGCTGGTGGCCCACGCCGACCGCGCCCAGGATGTGCGCCGGGTGGCCAGGCAACTCAAGGATAAAGAGCACGAAGCCTATCGCCTGCACCGTACGGTCAGCCGGCCATGGGGTACCTACACCGTGCTCGAGGAAGGCCCGCGCTTCAAGATCAAACGCATCGTGGTCAAGCCCGGCGCCAAGTTGTCGTTGCAGATGCACCACCATCGCAATGAACACTGGGTGGTGGTCGAAGGCATGGCCAAGGTCACCAACAATGGCACCGGCACGCACCTGGTGGCCAAGAACGAATCGACCTTCATTGCAGCCGGTCACAAGCATCGCCTGGAAAATCCCGGCGTGATCGACCTGGTGATCATCGAAGTGCAAAGCGGCGAATACCTGGGAGAGGACGACATTGTCCGCTTCGAAGATCAATACGGCAGGACGGTTTGAATGCTGCTTTCCCTTTACCGCACGCTGGGCAGCTATCGAGGGTTCATTCTCGGTAGCGTCCAGCGAGAGTTTCAGGCGCGTTATCGCAATTCGTTGTTCGGTGCCCTGTGGACCGTGCTCAATCCGCTGTCGATGATCATTGTCTACACCGTGATTTTTTCCCACATCATGCGCGCGCGTTTGCCAGGGGTAGATGACGGCATGGCCTACAGCATCTACCTCTGCGCCGGGTTGCTGACCTGGGGCTTGTTTGCAGAGATCACGGTGCGCAGCCAGAACATGTTTCTGGATAACGCCAACCTGCTGAAAAAAATCAGCTTCCCACGGATCTGCCTGCCGGTGATCGTGCTGTTGAATGCCGGTATCAACTTCGCAATCATCATCGGCCTGTTCCTCGGCTTTCTGTTGATCACCGGTCGACTACCGGGCCTGGCGCTGTTGGCGCTTATTCCTCTGCTGGCGTTACAGGTGATGTTCTGTGCCGGGTTGGGGATCATTCTTGGCGTACTGAATGTGTTTTTTCGCGATGTCGGGCAGTTTTTCGCCATCTGCCTGCAATTCTGGTTCTGGCTGACGCCAATCGTTTACCCGATGAGCATCCTGCCCGATTGGGTGCAGCGCTTGCTGCAACTCAACCCCCTGACCAACCTGATCACCAGCTACCAGAACATCTTCCTGTACGGCGCATGGCCCGTCTGGAGTTCGCTGCTGCCGATCATGGTCGCCAGCGTATTGCTCTTCGTCATTGGCCTGCGGCTGTTCCGGCAGAGGGTCGGTGAAATGGTGGATGAACTCTGATGGGGCACATACGCGTCACCGGCCTGGGCAAGGCCTATAAACAATACCCTTCCCGCTGGAGCCGACTGGTCGAATGGCTGGTCCCGTTCTCGCCGATCCGCCATCGCCAGCACTGGGTGCTGCAAGACGTGACCTTCCAGATTGCCCCCGGAGAATCGGTGGGCATCGTCGGGGTCAACGGCGCCGGCAAAAGCACCTTGTTGAAGATGATCACCGGCACCACCCAACCCACCTGCGGCACCATTGAGCTCGAAGGCCGCGTCGCCGCCCTGCTGGAGTTGGGCATGGGGTTTCATGCGGACTTTACCGGCCGGCAGAATGCGGTCATGGCCGGGCAGCTGCTGGGCATGCAGGTCGAAGAAATACAAGCGTTGATGCCGGAAATCGAACGCTTCGCGGAAATAGGCGACGCCATCGACCACCCGGTGCGCACCTATTCCAGTGGTATGCAAATGCGCCTGGCGTTCAGCGTGGCCACCGCGCGGCGCCCGGACATTTTGATCGTCGACGAAGCGCTGTCGGTGGGCGATGCCTACTTCCAGCACAAAAGCTTCGACCGCATCCGCAACTTTCGCAAAGCCGGTACCACGCTGTTGATCGTCTCCCATGACCGAGGGGCGATTCAGTCGATCTGCGACTCGGCGATCCTCCTGGAAAACGGCCACATGGCCATGCACGACACACCCGAATCCGTCATGGATTACTACAACGCTCTGCTCGCCGAGCGTGAAGGACAGACCGTGCGCCAGGAAGCCCTCGCTGGCGGCCAGGTCAGTACCATTTCGGGAACGGGTGAAGCCAGGATTCTGAGCGTGCGCCTGCTCGACCAACATGAACGCTCCATCGACGCCGCCGAAGTCGGCCTGCCGGTCGTGCTGGAGGTCAATGTGGAGGTTCGCCAGGACATCGAACGGCTGGTACTGGGCTTCATGATCAAGGATCGCCTGGGCCAGGCCATGTATGGCATCAACACCCATCGCCAGGATCAGGCATTGACCGATCTGCAGGCTGGCGAACGCGTGACCTATCGCTTTGCTTTCGTCATGGGGCTGGGCAAGGGTAACTATTCCGTGGCGTTGAGCCTGTCACGCCTGGATTCGCACCTGGACCGCAACTTCGAGTGGCGCGATTACGGGTTGGTGTTCCATGTGATCAACAACCGGCAGGAAGATTTTGTCGGCTGCTCGTGGCTGGCCGCGAAGACCACCGTCACGCGCTCGAGCGCGCCGGTCACTTCGGGGAGCACGCCATGACGCGTCTTTTAGTGGAGTGCACGCACGTATTCCAGCACCCCAAGGTCAATTCGGGCATTCAGCGGGTGGTGCGCAACGTCGTCAACCAGCTACCGGAATCGGTCGACGGTGTCGAATGCATCCCGGTTGTGATGCTCAAGGGCAAGCTCTATCGGGTACTGAAACTCGGCGCGCTGAACATTCCATTTTTCGATCAGTTGATGATGTTCGGCGGGCGACTTGGCCGGCTGGCACATCGTTTCTGGCAATGGCACCAGCGGCTCGACCAACGTTTGCCATCGCGATTCGCCCGACGCGTGGTATACGTGGCTTATCGACTGACAGCGCTGACCTGCTTCAGCGTGCCGCTGCGCCTGATCGACCAGCTCGATCAGTATCAACTGCCCAAACGTTGCGCACCGTTGCAGCATCTACCGGGGGACCAACTGGTGTTGCTGGACTCGTCCTGGCACACCGACTTTTTCCCGTTTGCCGAACAACTCAAACGTGAAGGCGTGGGCATTGTTTCAGTGATCTACGATTTGATTCCCCTGACTCACCCGCAGTTCTACGATTCACGGCTGGTGCAGGTGTTCAATGAGTGGTTCGACTGGATCACCCAAACCGCCGATGGCTTCGTGGCGATTTCCGCCACGGTGCGTGACCAGGTGCGTGAGGAAGTTCAGCGCCGTCTGGGCTCCGCCAAGGCCACCGAGTTGTGGTTCGATTATTTCCACCTGGGCTCCGAACTCGATCTGAGCGAAGTCAACGCCGCCGTGGAACCGCGTCTTGCCCGGCTGTTCGCGACGCCGGAACCGGTGTTTTTGATGGTCAGTACCATCGAACCGCGCAAGAACCACGCCTACCTGCTCGACGCCTTCGAACAGGCCTGGGCGGCAGGCTCCAATGCCCGGCTGTGCATTGCCGGGCGAGTCGGCTGGAAATGCGATGCGCTGCTGGCCCGGGTCCGTAATCACCCGCAGCTGAACCAACGACTGTTCATGTTCAATGACCTGAGCGACACCAGCCTCGAGCATGCCTACACCCACGCCAGCTCACTGGTGTTTCCGTCTTTTGTGGAGGGCTTCGGCCTGCCGCTGGTAGAAGCCATGCAGCGTGGACTACCGGCCATGGGCAGCGACATTGCGGTCTTTCGCGAAATCGGCGGCGAGTTCATGGCGTACTTCGATCTGGCCGAACCACAAAGCCTGGCTGATCTGGTCATTGGTTTCGAGAGCAGCGGTCAATTCCCGGCCACTCGCGACGTCGCGCACTGGCGCTGGATCGGCTGGCGTGAAGCCAGTGCGCAATTGGCCGAACGTACCCTGCGCAATCTCCCGGACGTGCCGCTCGTACAAGAGAGGCAACATGCGCATTGCCCTTAACGCACGGATTCTCCAGGCGCCGCGCACCGGCATCGGCCACTACGTCGCCGAACTGGCGAACGCCCTGGCGGGTGAATCGGATATTGAACTGGCGCTGTTTCATGGCTGGGGCTGGAGTGATGTGCTGCCGCAAGCGGCCATGCCCGGTTATTCCCGACTGACGCCGTTGCTGCGACAGATTCCGGGGGCCTATCAGGCCCGCCGGTGGCTGGAGCAGAAACGCTTCGATCAGGGCCGCGCGCAAGCCATCGACCTCTACCACGAACCGAGTTTGTGGCCGCTGTCGTTCGACGGTCCGACCGTCATCACCCTGCATGACCTGACTCACCTGCACTATCCCGAAACGCAGCCACCAGCGCGCTTGCGAGAAATCGAACGGCGCGTGGCCGACGGCGTGCGACAGGCAAGCCTGATTCTGACCGACTCGCAGTTCATTGCTGACGAAGCCCAGGCACATTTCGGGTTACCGGCCGAGCGATTTGTCGTCGCCCCACTCGGTGTAGCCGCGCGTTTTCACCCGCGGTCCCCCGAGGCTATCGACTCCGTACTCAAGACCCATGGCGTCGAAGCGCGGGAATACTTCCTCTGTGTCGGCACCCTGGAACCGCGCAAGAATCTGTCCCTCGCCCTGCGCGCCCACGCCCGATTGCCGGAATCGGTCCGTCAGCGTTTTCCTTTGCTGATCGTCGGCATGGCCGGCTGGCAGCGCGAGCAGTTCAGCGAAGAATTGCACCAGGCCCTGGCCTGCGGTTGTGTCTGTTTGCTGGGCTATCTGCCTGACGAGCACGTTGCGCAGCTGCTGGCCGGCGCCCGGGCATTGATTTTTCCGTCGCTTTACGAAGGTTTTGGCCTGCCGGTGCTGGAGGCCATGGCCTGTGGCACGCCGGTCATTCTGACCAGACGCTCGGCCATGCCCGAAGTGGCAGGCTATGCGGGTAACTATGTTGAACCGGATGAAACCGACGGCCTGCGCGATGCAATGAGTCGTCTGATCGACGATCAAGAGCATTGGCAGGCATGCCGAGAAGCCGGATTGCTACAGGCAAGGCTTTTTACCTGGGAACGCTGCGCGCAAGTCACGGCCAGCGCTTACCGCCAGGCAATGGGAGGTTGAATGCGAGTTCTTCATTTTTTCAAGACGTACCTGCCTGACTCGGTCGGCGGGATCGAACAAGTGATTTTCCAGTTGTGCGAAAGCGGTGCGCTGCACGGCATTGAAGGCAAGGTGCTGACACTCAGTGCAGATCCGACAACGCCGGTGGTGCAGCTCGGTCATCACGAAGTCCATCGGGCCAAACTCGACATTCAGTTCGCCTCTACCGGGTTTTCCTGGAGCGTCTTCAAACAGTTTCGCGAGCTGGCAGCCGAGGCCGACGTGGTCAATTACCACTTTCCCTGGCCGTTCATGGACCTGGTGCATTTCGCCAGCGGCCTGAACAAACCCAGCGTGGTGACGTACCACTCGGACATTATTCGCCAGAAACACCTGCTCAAACTTTACCGACCGCTGATGAATCGCTTTCTGCACAGCGCCGACCGGATCGTCGCTGCGTCGCCTAATTACCTGCACACCAGTGATGTGTTGCAACAGTTTCAGCACAAGACCCGAGTGATCCCCTATGGATTGAACAAGGCAGGTTACCCACAGCCGGACAGCGATCGAACGGCCCACTGGCGGCAAAAGCTCGGCGACAAGTTCTTTCTGTTTGTCGGTGTGATGCGCTACTACAAAGGATTGCACATCCTGCTCGATGCCCTGAAGGACCTGGGTTACCCGACAGTGATTGTCGGTGCCGGGCCACTGGAAGTAGAGCTGCATGCCCAGGCGACCGCCCTGGGTTTACGCAATGTCCACTTCCTCGGGCGTCTGGGGGACGAGGACAAAGTGGCACTGCTGCAACTGAGCTACGCCATCGTGTTCCCATCGCACCTGCGCTCCGAAGCCTTCGGCATTTCGCTGCTTGAAGGCGCGATGTATGGCAAACCGATGATCTCCAGTGAGATTGGCACGGGCACCAGTTACATCAACATCCATGACGAGACCGGGCTGGTGGTGCCGCCGAGCAATCCATTGGCGTTCCGTGAGGCGATGCGCACGCTTTGGGAAAACCCGGTGCTGGCGGCGCAAATGGGCGAGAAGGCGCAGGCCCGTTATCAAAATCTGTTTACCGCGGACGAAATGGGTCGTAAATGGGCAGCCTTGTATGAGGAGCTGCTGGAAGAAAAAGCTCTCGCCTACGCCTGAGCATCCGTGATGCCTGTGCTATGAAGCCACGATGATTCAGACGTGAGGATCGCCCGGTGCCTTGCTCGGCGCGGCGTATTGTTGCTTCAGGTGCCCGTCCTGATCGAGTARCCAGGCGTCCATGATCTSSCGGACGACCGGTCCKGCRACGCGRCCACCSGCCTCGCCGTTTTCGATCATCACCGAAATCACGATCTTCGGATGTTCGGCCGGGGCGAAGCCGACGAACAAGGCATTGTCGCGGTTACGCTCGCGGGTTTTCTCCCGGTTGTAACGTTCGCCCTGCTTGATCGCCACCACTTGCGCGGTACCACTCTTGCCGGCAATCCGGTACTGCGCCCCTGCCGCTGCGGCCCGGGCAATCCCGCGAGCATCGTGCATCACCATCTGCATGCCATGGTTGACCTGCTCCCAGTCGCGCGGATCCTTGAGCAGAATGTTCGGCATCGGATGCTCATCCACCGGCGCGACACCGTCCACGGTTTTGGCCAGGTGAGGGCGATTCCACACGCCTTTGTTGGCAATCAGCGCCGTGGCCTGGGCCAACTGCAGCGGCGTAACCTGCATGTAGCCCTGGCCGATGCCGAGAATCACCGTCTCGCCCGGAAACCAGGCCTGACGACGGGTGGCGCGCTTCCAGTCTTGGGATGGCATCAGGCCAGGGGATTCTTCATTCATGTCCAGGGAGACTTTCTCACCGAGCCCGAACATGGCCATGTAGTCGTGCAGGCGATCGATACCGAGCTTGTGTGCGAGGTCATAGAAATAGGTGTCGTTGGAACGCATGATCGCCGCATCCATATCCACCCAACCATCGCCGCTGTGGTTCCAGTTGCGGTACTTGTGATCGAAATCCGGTAGCTGGTAATAACCGGGGTCGAACACACGGGTCTGTGGCGTGACGACACCTGCATCGAGGCCAGCGATTGCCACTTCCGGCTTGATGGTCGAACCCGGGGCATAGAGACCACGCAGCACACGATTGAACAGCGGCCGATCAATGGAATCCCGTAGCGAAGAGTATTCCTTGGAGCTGATACCGGTGACGAACAGATTCGGATCGAAACTCGGGTTGCTGACCATGGCCAGTACTTCACCGGTCGACGGATCCAGCGCGACCACCGAGCCACGGCGATCGCCCAGGGCTTGCTCGGCGGCTTCCTGCAGCTTGACGTCGAGGCTCAGGACAATGTTTTCGCCTGGCACCGGGTCAGTGTGCTTGAGCACTCGCAGCACTCGGCCCTGAGCATTGGTTTCGACTTCTTCATAACCGACGTGGCCGTGCAGCTGCGCCTCGTAGAATTTTTCGATTCCGGTCTTGCCGATGGATTGGGTGCCTCGGTACTCGACCGTATCCAGAGCCTTTGACTCTTTCTCGTTGATGCGTCCGACGTAGCCGACCGAATGAGCGAAGTGCTCGCCCAATGGATAGTGCCGAACGAACTGCGGCTCGACATCCAGGCCCGGCAAGCGGAATTCGTTGACGGCAAGTATGGCAATTTGTTCTTCGTTCAGCTCATAGAACAACGTCACGGGTACGAACGGATGACGTGCCTGTTTCATGGCCTTGTCGAACAGCGTGCGATCTTCAGCGGGCAGGTGCAGGAGATTGACCACCTCGTCCAGCTCGGTTTTTACATCGGTGGCGCGTTCGCGGGTGATGGTCAGGTTGTAGCTGGGACGGTTGTCTGCGAGAAGTACGCCGTTGCGGTCATAGATCAACCCGCGGGTGGGCGTAATCGGCAGGACATGTACACGATTGTTTTCGGAGATGGTCGAGTGATAGTCGAACTCGACTACTTGCAGGACATACATGCGCACTACCAGTGCACAGGTGACAGCGGCAACGAACAAGGCGCAGGCCATGAGTCTTTTGTTGACCAGGCATGTCTCTTTTTCGTGGTCCTTGATCGGTATCGGTTCGGGCACTTGTGCAGCAACTCTTTGAAAAGCGATGCCGATCCGTGGGCGCAAACTCAGTCCATTAAAAAGAGCTGCACCTTACCAAAAGTGCGGAGTCACGTAGGTGTGGTTTTTTTTACAATTGACCTTGAGCGGGCGTGCCAGCTCACCCCTGCTTTTCTGCGGACAAAAACAAAACCCCAACTGCTTTCGCAATTGGGGTTTCGGAATTTAATCTTGACGATGACCTACTCTCACATGGGGAAACCCCACACTACCATCGGCGATGCATCGTTTCACTGCTGAGTTCGGGATGGGATCAGGTGGTTCCAATGCTCTATGGTCGTCAAGAAATTCGGGTACTGAACCGTTTTTCAACGTTTCAGCAAATTGGGTATGTGACAGCTTTCGGTGTTTTGTGAGCGTCGAACTTTCG
>NZ_JBFUHY010000104.1:0-13159 GCF_056402155.1 Pseudomonas sp. P4_C1 | reverse complement strand
ACTTCAACATTGACTGATACACCGCCATCGCGAGCAAGCTCGCTCCCACAGTCGTTTGTGGTGCTCAGATGTTTGCCGGAATGACTTCCAGGACGCGGATCAGCTCCGGTGTCAGGTAATGCCAACGCACATCGACATCCCAGAACTGCGCGCCATATTCCCGCTCGGGTGCAGGCGTTTGATAGGCCGGGCGTGGATCCTGCGCAAGACATTGCTCGATCAGCTCAACCAAAGGCTCTGCAAGGCGCTGGGCATGCCCGTGAGCCTGTTGCAGCGCTGTATCCGTCCACTGCACGGGAATCAGCTGCGGCGCAGCGCTGGCGATGCTGTTGGTGGCTGCATCGATGATGTCGGCGTAGGGCACGTAGGGTTTGATGTCGAGAACCGGCGTGCCATCCAGCAGATCGATGMCCGAGATCCACAAGCGGTTGGCTTCGACCTTGTCCAGTTTCACCACTGACTGCCCGATGCCATTGGGACGGTGGGTTGCGCGGGTGGCGAACACGCCCATGGATTTGTTGCCGCCGAGGCGAGGAGGGCGGACCTTCAAGCGCGGCTTTTCTTCCAGGGCCTGGTGGAACAGGAACAACAGCCATACATGGCTGACCTGCTCCAGGCCCTGTACGGCGTCCCCTTGATCGAACGGTGCCACCAGTTCCAGCACGCCACGGGCGGCCGGGGCCAGTTGCGGCTGGCGCGGGATGGCGAACTTCTCCTTGAAGCAGGAGCGCACGAAGCCGATGGGGGAAACGCTGTAGGTCATGGTTTGAGGTCGAGGCGGAATGAAGGCAGGCATGATAACCCACACGGTCTCTAGCCCGGTGGCGCCTGTCAGTCCGTCATCGCGGGCAAGCCCGCTCCCATAGGTTTTGTGATGGACACAAATTTTGTGTGCGCTCGAGAACCCTGTGGGAGCGTGGCTTGCCCGCGATGGCCGCGCCGCCGGTCACCAGGGCAGTGCGGCCTTGCAGGGAAAACTAGGGATGCATGGCGAATCCTGAGAGCTGAGGTCTTTACACCCTGGTCGTCAGCCGCGGTCAGCGGAGCCACTATTTTCGAAGGGAATGCAGTGTCATGAGCGAGGCGACCGAAACCGGCCGCCTCCATCGGAGATCAGCCCCGAACGCGCAGGGTCAGGCCCTTGAGGAAATTTCGCAGCAGCTGGTCGCCGCACGGGCGATAGTTGGTGTGGCCGAACTTGCGGAACAGCGCGCTCAGCTCAGGCTTGGACACCGGGAACTCCGCGGCCTTGAGGATCGCGTGCATGTCGTCTTCTTTCAGCTCGAACGCCACCCGCAGCTTTTTCAGGATGATGTTGTTGGTCACCGGCACTTCGATCGGCTGCGCTGGACGGCTTTCGTCCTTGCCGCGCTTGAAGATCACCAGGCCGTCGAGGAAGTGCGCCATGACTTCGTCCGGGCAGCGTACGAAACCTTCCTCGTCTTCCTCTTTCTTGTCGAGATACGTCACCAGGTCTGCCAGGGTCACGTTCAGGCCGCCGAGCTTGATGATCTCGATGACTTTCTTGTCGCTGATGTCGAGCATGTAGCGCACGCTGCGCAGTACGTCGTTATGAATCATGTGTGCAGTCCTGATAATTCGGCTATGGGCGCCGCCGAAAACAGCAGCGCCGAAAGGTGTGGCGGCGCGGGAAGCCTTAGAACTTCTCTTTGCCGGACAAGTAGCGCCATTGCCCCACGGGCACTTTGCCGATGGACACGCCGCCGATGCGGATGCGGCGGATGGCGACGACCTTGAGGCCGACGGCTTGGCACAGCTGGGCGATGATGCCCGGTTGCGGGTTTTTCATGGCAAAGCGCAGGCGGTTTTCGTTCTGCCAGCTGGCCTTGACCGCCGGCAGCTCCTTGCCCTTGTAGGTCAGGCCGTGGTTCAAACGGTTGAGGCCGTGAGCCACCATCTCGCCTTCAACCTCGACCACATACTCTTGCTCGATCTTGCTGGAGTCGGCGGTGAGTTTGCGCAGGATTTTCCAGTCCTGGGTGAACACCAGCAGACCGCTGGCGTTGGCCTGGAGGTCGGTGCTGGCGGTCAGGCGCAGGAAGTGCCCGCGCAACGGTCGCTTGCCGTAGCGGTGTTCTTCGCTCAGGGTCTCGGCACCGAGGGTGGCCATGGCGGTGTCTGCGTCCATGCCGGCGGGCACATTGAGCAGCAGGGTCACCGGTTCCGGAGCGGTGGCCTTGGCCTCTGGATCAAGCTCGACTTTCTGGGTGTCGACCTTGAACTGCGGCTCGTCGATGACCTCACCGTCGACGGTGACCCAGCCGCCCTCGATGAACAGCTCAGCCTCCCGACGGGAGCAGCCGACGAGTTCGATGAGGCGTTTGGAGAGACGAATCGGGTCAGTCATGTCAGGGCCGTAACAAAAAGGGGGTGGGCATTGTACCTGCCTGGCGCCGGTTAATCCCGGTTCCATTTCAATGCATGCTCTTTTGTGGGAGCAGGCTCGCTCCCACAATGGATTTATGGTGTATCAGCCATTGCGTGTGAGTTTTTCAGCCTGACGCAAACGCATGTGCAGCAGCGGATACGGCTGCCCCATGCCATCGACTTCCGAACGACCGATGACCTCGAAGCCCTGCTTGAAGTAAAACCCCAGGGCCTGAGGGTTCTGTTCGTTGACGTCCAGTTCGTCGGCGTTCAGGTGTTCCAGGGCATAGTGCAACAATTTCTTGCCCAGGCCCTGGCCGCGATGGTCGGGGTCGATGAAGAGCATTTCGATCTTGCCTGCCGCGACGCCGGCGAACCCGGTGATGCGTTGGCTCGAATCTTTGGTGCAGATCAGCATTACCGAGTCGAGGTAGCGGGTCAGCACCAGGTTTTTCAGCAGTTCGATGTAGCTGTCCGGCAGAAAGTCGTGGGTAGCGCGCACCGAGGCCTCCCAGACCCGGGTCAATTCTGCGTAGTCGCCTAGTTTCGGCGTGTGGATGACCGAATGCTGACGCATRCCTGTCTGCCCCTGATACGTGAGTGATGTGAATCCGTTCAATCTCAAACSATAGCCGTAAAAAAGCCCCGCATCTCGTCTAGAGAGCGGGGCTTTGCGTATTTTTTGCGTTTAGATCTGTTCAGCCCACAGGTCGTACTCGTCGGCGTCGGTCACTTTGCACCAGACCTTGTCGCCCGGCTTGAGGTTGCTGCCGTTGTCGATGAATACGTTGCCGTCGATTTCCGGGGCATCGAAGAAGCAGCGGCCCACCGCACCTTGTTCGTCGACTTCATCGACCAGCACTTCGATCTCGCGGCCGATGCGCATTTGCAGGCGCGCCGAGCTGATGGCCTGCTGGTGCGCCATGAAACGCTCCCAACGGTCCTGCTTGACGTCGTCCGGGACGACTTCCAGATCCAGGTCATTGGCCGGTGCGCCTTCAACCGGCGAGTACTGGAAGCAGCCGACGCGGTCGAGCTGGGCTTCGGTCAGCCAGTTCAGCAGGTACTGGAAGTCTTCTTCGGTTTCACCCGGGAAGCCGACGATGAAGGTCGAACGGATGATCAGGTCCGGGCAGATTTCGCGCCAGTTCTTGATCCGCGCCAGGGTCTTGTCTTCGAAGGCCGGGCGTTTCATCGACTTCAGCACTTTCGGGCTGGCGTGCTGGAACGGGATGTCCAGGTACGGCAGGATCTTGCCGGCGGCCATCAGCGGGATCAGCTCGTCAACGTGCGGGTACGGGTAAACGTAGTGCAGGCGCACCCAGACGCCGAGGGTGCCGAGGGCTTCGCAGAGTTCGGTCATGCGGGTTTTCACCGGCGCGCCGTTCCAGAAACCGGTGCGGTATTTCACGTCGACGCCGTAGGCGCTGGTGTCCTGGGAGATGRCCAGCAGCTCTTTGACGCCGGATTTGACCAGGCGCTGGGCCTCGTCGAGCACGTCGCCTACCGGACGGCTGACCAGCTTGCCGCGCATCGAAGGGATGATGCAGAAGCTGCAGCTGTGGTTGCAGCCTTCGGAAATCTTCAGGTAGGCGTAGTGGCGCGGGGTCAGCTTGATGCCCTGTGGCGGCACCAGGTCGATCAGCGGGTTGTGGTCCTGGCGCGGCGGCACGACTTCGTGCACGGCATTGACCACTTGCTCGTACTGCTGCGGACCGGTCACGGCCAGCACGCTCGGGTGTACGTTGCGAATGTTGCCTTCTTCGACGCCCATGCAGCCGGTCACGATGACCTTGCCGTTTTCCTTGATGGCTTCGCCGATCACTTCCAGGGACTCGGCCTTGGCCGAATCGATGAAGCCGCAGGTATTGACCACAACAACGTCGGCGTCCTGATAAGTGGACACGACGTCATAGCCTTCCATGCGCAGCTGGGTAAGGATGCGCTCGGAGTCGACCAGTGCTTTGGGGCAGCCCAGGGATACGAAGCCAACCTTTGGATTGGCCGACGCAGGAGTGGTGGACATGTCTAACCTCGGTATTTTGTGACGCCGCTTGCCGGACAGGGCAAAACCGACGGACGGGCGCTTGAACTGCGCCTCTGATCAAAAAGTGCGCAATTCTAGCGATGGTAAGCGCACTTGACCAGCTTTATGCAGGGAAATACGACGAGTGCTGCGCTATGCTTCGCGCCGTTACGCTTTACTGATTTTTTACAGTCAACAAAACGTCTGTAACGTGAAGTAAAACAGCGCATGCTGCACGACAAAGCATAGTGCTTCATTCAAAGAAGCCCGGGTCTGAGAAGTAGGAGTGGTGGATGGGTCAGGCAAGTAGTCAGGCTGCAGGTGCCGAGCATTCGGCGGTGAAGCCGATCGGTATGYTGGTCGCGGCAGTCGGGGTGGTTTATGGCGATATCGGTACCAGTCCGTTGTACACCCTCAAGGAAGTGTTTTCCGGAGGTTATGGCGTGCCGGTCAACCATGAAGGGGTGCTGGGGATCCTGGCGCTGATCTTCTGGTCGCTGATCTGGGTCGTGTCGATCAAGTACATGATGTTTGTGCTGCGTGCCGACAACCAGGGCGAAGGCGGGATCATGGCCTTGACCGCATTGGCCCGGCGGGCGGCGGCGGGGCATGCGAAATTGCGCACGTTGCTGGTGGTCTGCGGACTGATCGGCGCGGCGTTGTTCTATGGCGACAGCATGATTACCCCGGCGATTTCCGTGCTGTCGGCGATTGAAGGTCTGGGGCTGGCCTTCGAAGGCATCGACCATTGGGTCGTGCCGCTGTCGCTGGTGGTGCTGGTCGCGCTGTTTCTGATCCAGCGTCACGGTACGGCGCGCATCGGCATTTTGTTCGGGCCAATCATGGTCACCTGGTTCCTTGTGCTGGGTGCATTGGGCGTCTATGGCATCAGCCAGCATCCAGAGGTCCTGGAAGCGATGAACCCGGTGTGGGGCGTGCGCTTCTTCATCGACCACCCGGGCATGGGCGTGACAATTCTCGGCGCTGTAGTACTGGCATTGACCGGTGCCGAAGCGCTGTACGCGGACATGGGCCACTTCGGTCGCAAGCCGATCGCTCGTGCCTGGTTCATCCTCGTGTTGCCGGCGCTGGTACTGAATTATTTTGGTCAGGGCGCCTTGCTGCTCGGCGACCCGGAAGCTGCCCGTAACCCGTTCTACCTGCTGGCACCGAGCTGGGCATTGATTCCGCTGGTCGGTCTGTCGACCCTGGCCACGGTGATTGCCTCGCAAGCGGTGATTTCCGGTGCCTTCTCCCTGACCCGTCAGGCGATCCAGCTCGGTTACATTCCGCGCATGCACATCCGGCACACCTCCAGTGCCGAACAGGGCCAGATCTACATCGGCGCGGTGAACTGGGCGCTGATGGTCGGCGTGGTGCTGTTGGTGCTGGGTTTCGAATCCTCCGGTGCCCTGGCCTCGGCCTACGGTGTGGCGGTGACCGGGACCATGCTGATGACCACCATCCTGGTGTCGGCCGTGATATTGCTGTTGTGGAAATGGCCACCGCTTCTCGCCGTTCCGCTGCTGTTCGGTTTCCTGCTGGTGGACGGCCTGTACTTTGCCGCCAACGTGCCGAAAATCGTCCAGGGCGGGGCTTTCCCGGTGATCGCCGGTATTGTGCTGTTTGTGTTGATGACTACCTGGAAGCGCGGCAAGCAGTTGCTTGTCGAGCGCATCGATGAGGGTGGATTGCCGCTGCCGATCTTTATCAGCAGCATTGCCGTACAACCGCCCCATCGAGTTCAGGGCACCGCCGTGTTCCTGACAGCGCGGGCGGATGCCGTGCCCCATGCGTTGTTGCACAACCTGCTGCATAACCAGGTGTTGCACGAGCAGGTGGTGTTGCTGACGGTGGTGTACGAAGACATCCCGCGGGTGCCACTACAACGGCGCTTCGAGGTCGACTCCTACGGCGAAGGTTTCTTCCGCGTAATCCTGCATTTCGGATTCACCGATGAGCCGGATGTACCGCAGGCGCTGAAACTGTGCCACCTCGATGAACTGGATTTCAGCCCGATGCGTACCACCTACTTCCTCAGCCGCGAGACGGTTATTGCCTCCAAGCTCGAAGGCATGGCCCGTTGGCGCGAAGGGTTGTTTGCCTTCATGTTGCAGAACGCCAATGGCAATTTGCGTTTCTTCAATCTGCCGCTGAACCGGGTGATTGAACTGGGGACGCAGGTGGAGATGTAAGCCTCATCAAAAAGCCCCCGTTGCCATTGCGGCAGCGGGGGCTTTTTTGTGCTCAATRCATTTTCTGAAGCCAGTGAAGATCCCCTGTGGGAGCGAGCCTGCTCGCGATGGCGGCGCCACATTCAACAGTGATGTTGCCTGGTCTATCGCCATCGCGAGCAAGCTCGCTCCCACAGGGGGCTGCGTTGATTGGTCGAATGTAAAAAGCCCCCGCTACCGTGAGGTAACGAGGGCTTTTTTCGGCTGACTCAGATCACTCTGTAGCAGCCGTTTCCTTCACCTGCCGCTTCTCGATCACATCCACCAGACGCTTGGCCAGCGCCGGGTAGTTTTCGTCGAAGTGATGGCCGCCAGGCAGCTTGATGGCTTCGCCCACAGCAGTCTTGTCGGTGCAGCCGCTTTCGTCGGTTTCTTCTTCACCGTAGATGCACACCACTTTGGCGGCTGGCAGTTTGGCCATTTCCGGGCCGGTGGCGGCTTCTTTGCCGGCATTACCGAGCCAGCCTTCGACTTCGATCTCGAAGCTGCCGGTACGGGCGAAGGCCAGCAGGATGATCGCGTCGACGCGTTGCTGCTCCGATTCGGCCAGACGGTTGTAGATCGCTGGCAGAACATCTGCGCCGAACGAGTAACCGGTCAGGATGAAGCGCTTGGTGCCCCATTTCTGTCGGTAGTGTTGCATCAGTTCCGCCAGGTCCAGCGCGCTTTGCTCCGGGCTCTTGTGCTGCCAGTAGTAGCGCAGGGTGTCGATGCCGACCACCGGGTAGCCGATCTTGGCCATCTCGCCCGCCACGTCGCGGTCGAGGTCGCGCCAGCCGCCGTCACCGGACAGGAACAGGGTGACGGTGTCCCTGGCCTGGCCTGCCGGCACTTCGACCACCGGGATCTGCAGGCCGCCAGAGGCCTTGTCACCACCGACGAGGATCTTGCGCAGTTCGTTGTTCAGCACTTGCGGCAGGTTGATGTCGTAGTCGCTGATGCTGGTTTCGGCGTTCGGTTGATCGCGCACGAAGCCGGCGCTGGTGTCGTCCGGGTTGTCGTTCCATGCCACCAGCCAGTGGCCGTGGGCCGCGCTTTTCGGCAGCAAGTGCGTGCAGCCGGGCTTTTCCAGGGCCAGGTCGACCGAGACGGCCTGAGCCTTGTCGTTCTTCTGCTCGGACAACCAGCGCCAGGCCAGCACGGCGCCCGGGCCGATGCCGCTGACGAGGGTCGCCGGGCCTTTCAGTTCTCTCAGGCCCGATTGCAAGGCACGGCTTTGCAGCAGGCAGTCCTTGGGCAGGATCACCTGGACAATCTGCGCCGAACCACTGCGGCTCAGGGTCATCAATTGCTTGTCGCTGAGTTTCTGGTCTTCGTTGACCGCAACCAGCACCTGGGCGCGTGGCGTGTTGCCTGGGATGACACGGGTCATCGCCGCGCCATCGGCCGGGGTCAGCAATTCGAGGGTCGGTTCCGGTGCCGGGCGTTTCAGGTACCAGTAACCGCCACCGAGAACCAGGGCCACTATCACCAGTGTGCCCAATACATACCGCAAGGAGCGTTGAATCATCAGCGTTTCACCAATCCGGTCAAGCCGCCCGCGATCAGGGCAGCAGTGTCGGCCAGCGCAACCAGCGGATCGAGTCCGGCGGGCACGGCCATATAACGGGGTTCCCAATCAGGCTGGAACTTGTCTTTGAAGCGGCGCAAGCCCTGGAAGTTGTACAGCTGCTCACCACGGCGGAATACCATCGAGCCCAGGCGCTGGGTCAATGGCGCGCCGCGACGGGGTTGCAACCCCGACAACGGCACCATGCCCAGGCTGAAACGCGCGTACCCATGGTTTTTATAATGTTGAATCAGGCCGACCATCATGAACTCCATGGTCAGCTTCGGGGCATCCGGGTGTGCGCGCATCAGGTCGAGGCTGGCCAGGTCATGGCCGTAGGTCTCGAGCAGGTTGGCGAACGCTACCGGGCGTCCTTCGAAACGAATCACCGCGATGCGGAAATACTTGAGGTAGTCATCGCTGAAGCGGCCCAGCGAGAAGCCTTTCTCGCGCACGTTCTTGCCGGTCAGCCAGGCATCGGAAATCACCTTGAGCTCATCCATCGGCGCCTGGCCCGGCTCGAAGATCTCCAGCGACAGACCATCGCGGGTGCCGCGGTTCCAGGTGTAGCGCAGGTCCTTCATCTCTTTGCCCTTGGCTTCGAGATCAAAACGCTTGAGGTCGACCCGGGCTTCTTCGCCGAGCTTGATCGCGGTCAGGCCGATGTCCATGTAGTACGGCAGGTTCTCTGCACGCACTTGATAGAACACGGGACGGGCGTGGTGGATGTCGCACAGGTCGCGGAACTGCCAGATCATTTCCGCCCGTTGCTGGCCCGGGCCGATCGGGTCATACAGTGCCACCAGGCTGCGGCCGCGACGGGCGTACATCAGGAACGCTTCGTCATTGGGGTGAAACAGCAGCGCCTTGTCACCGGTCAGGGCCAGGCCGCCATCCGGTTGGGCCGATGCCATGAGGATCTTGCTGGCGCGCTCCAGTTCGTCGGGCGTCGGCAGGTGGATCACCGGACGCGCGGTGCGCAGCAGCCAGGTCAGCGACACCACCATCAGCAGCACGGCAGCCCCGAGCAGCGAACGCAGGCCGCGTGGGGCATCGGCGTCCAGAGTGAATTGCCACCAGAGTTGATGGCTGTACGGGACGTCCTGATAGGCGAACAGCAGCAACCAGATCGACGCACCGAGCACGCACAGGCTGGCCACCAGGTACAGCGGCGAGAACGGTACTTCGGTCAGGCGGCTGGGGCGATAGAACGAGCGGCGGAATACCCCGAGCAGGCTTGCCGTCAGCACCATCAGGCTGGCTTCCTCCCAGTCGAAGCCTTTGAGCAGTGAGAGCAGGGCGCCGACCAGCAACAGAATGGTGGTCAGCATCCACGCGGCCGACAGTCGACGACGCAGCCCCTGGGCCAGTAACAGGCAAAGAACGCCGACCAGGCTGGCGCCAAAGTGCGAAGCATCGACCAGTCGATGGGGGATCAGAAAACCGATGTGTTCCAGGCGGGTATCGATTTCCGGGGTGGCTCCGGAGAACAGCAGGACAACACCGGACAGGAATACCAGCACCGCCAGTATCGGAGCCGCCAGGCCTGAGGCCGCGCGCAACGTCTGGCGTGTCTGGAACAGGCGCTGACCTTCGTTGATCAGCAACAGCAGGCAGGCCACCAGCAAGGGCAGGACCACGTAGATCAAGCGATAGAGCAGCAGGGCGGCGGCCAGTGGCGCAGCGCCAAGGGTGTCGGAAAACGCCGCCAGCAAAATCGCCTCGAACACCCCGACACCACCCGGCACATGGCTGAGCACGCCGGCGGCCAGCGCCAGCAGGTAAACCAGAAGGAACGCGCCGAAGGGCGGCGTTTCCGGCAATAGCAGATAGAGCACGGTCGCGGCGGCCGCTACGTCCAGGGCTGTGATGATCAATTGCAGGAACGTCAGGCGACGCCCGGGCAGGCGCAAGGTGCGACGCCCGATCTTGACCAGCAGGTTGTCCGCATAAGGCTGTTCCGGCAACCGACGACGGTAGATGCCGATGGCCAGCACCGAAAACAGCACGAGTACGGCGCTCGCCACTACGCCCAGCAACGTCTCGGAGAGTCCCAGGGCGGTGGACGCGGCTGGCAGGTCGCTGAGCGTCGCCAGGGCAGCCAGCGGCGGCAGGGCGCAACCCAGCGAGAGACTGGCGAACAATGTCATGCGGGCGACTTCAGCCGCTCCCAGGCCATGACGGGCATAGAGGCGATAGCGAACCGAACCGCCCGACAACATTGATAGACCGATGGCGTTGCCGATGGCAAAGGCCGTGAAACCGCCCAGCGCCAACTCGCGCGGTGCCAGGCTCACCCCGGCATATCGGCTGGCCGACCATTCGTAGCCAAGCAGAATGATGAAGCCCGCCACGGTTGCGCCCAGTGCGCCCAGCAAGGCGGGTTTCGGGACTTCGAGGATCGAATCGTGCAGCGCGTAAAGGTCGAGCTCGCTCAACAGGTGGCGACAGGCAATCAGCGCGATCGCGAACAACAGCAGGGTGACCGCCAGGCCAATGGGTTGACGGTATTTGCTCAAGCGATCGAGCAGGCGCAGACGCTCAGCCTTGATCGGTTGTGTCGCTGTGACAGTGTCTTGTGAATCAGACGAGTTGGCGCGCATCAATCACCTCTTGGATTGTGCGCGACAGGATGGGGGTATCCAGCCAAGTTACCAATCCCTGCAGAAAAAAATAATCACAAATATTAACGCCTATCACCGGGCGGTGGGGGCGGCGCGACATCAGTCGTGAAGGCTTCAGCCTGCGATAGAGCATAGTCTGAACCCGGCGTGTGGGTGACCCCAAACGGCTTGCTACACAGTGACAGATCATTGTTGCGAAAGGACTTTTTCAACAGATACAAAAAAGGCCACTCTTTCGAGTAGCCTTTTTTGATGTTTGGTTGCGGGAGCCGGATTTGAACCGACGACCTTCGGGTTATGAGCCCGACGAGCTACCAGACTGCTCCATCCCGCGTCTGTGTGGCGGCATTCTATAGAGTAATGCCGGGGTGTCAACCGTTAATCCTGAAGCAGGTCAAATAAACGTTGAATCGCGGCAAACGGTCGCAGCGATGGCCTAAGTTTCGGAATCAGAACGATTTCCGGTTTCGGTGTCGTTGAGTGTCCAGGCCTTGTTCTGGTGTTCGGCGCTACAAAACGAGCACGCACAAAAAAGGCCACTCTTTCGAGTAGCCTTTTTTGATGTTTGGTTGCGGGAGCCGGATTTGAACCGACGACCTTCGGGTTATGAGCCCGACGAGCTACCAGACTGCTCCATCCCGCGTCTGTGTGGCTCATTCTATAGAGATGCGCTCGGGTGTCAACCTCCAATTCCGATAAAACCTCTTCCCGTTCAATCGGTTAGCGTTCAAAAGGGGAGGTCGACCGGTCTGTGAGGCAGGCAGGACAAGGCCTGCGCGTCTATTGAAAGTAATTTTTCGATTGAAAAAATAAATTCACAATCGACTCTTCCTACGATTGGAAAAGAACATTCAGACTACTGGTGCTATATACAGGTGTCGGTGAGATACTGTTTGTCCGGCACGCCATGACGCCTTTTCTTTGCCATGAACACGGCTTTGCTATGACTCAACGCAAGATCATCCATGTCGATTGTGACTGCTTCTATGCAGCCATCGAAATGCGCGACGACCCACGCCTCGCCGGTAAACCACTGGCGGTAGGTGGGGCGGCGGACCGGCGCGGGGTGATCGCCACCTGCAATTATGAGGCGCGAGCGTACGGGGTGCGTTCGGCGATGTCCTCCGGGCATGCCTTGAAGCTGTGCCCGGACCTGACCATCGTCAAGCCACGCATGGACGCCTATAGAGACGCGTCCAGGGAAATCCACACGATCTTTCGCGATTACACCGAGATCATCGAGCCGCTCTCGCTCGATGAGGCGTACCTCGATGTGTCGGACAGTGCGCATTTCGGTGGTAGCGCAACGCGCATCGCCCAGGACATCCGGCGCCGGGTCTCCAACCAGTTGCATATCACCGTGTCGGCGGGCGTGGCGCCGAACAAGTTTCTGGCCAAGATCGCCAGTGACTGGAAAAAGCCCAATGGCCTGTTCGTCATCACTCCGGACCAGGTCGAGGATTTTGTCAGTGGCTTGCCGGTGAGCAAATTGCACGGGGTCGGAAAAGTCACCGCCGACAAACTCGGCAAGCTGGGGATCACCGATTGCCTGCAATTGCGCGAGTGGGACAAGTTGGCGCTGGTGCGTGAATTCGGCAGCTTTGGCGAGCGACTCTGGAGCCTGGCCCGTGGGATCGATGACCGCGTGGTGCACAACGACAGTCGTCGTCAGTCGATCAGTGTCGAAAATACCTACGACGTCGATCTGCCAGATCTGAAGAGTTGCCTGGAAAAATTACCCGAGCTGCTGGAGACCCTGGCCGGTCGCATGGCGCGAATCGACAGCAGTTATCGCCCGGGCAAGCCCTTCGTCAAAGTGAAGTTCCACGATTTCACCCAGACGACATTGGAGCAGGCCGGGGCAGGGCGGGATCTGGGAAGTTATCAGTTGATGTTGACCCAGGCTTTCAATCGTGGCGGAAAACCGGTGCGGTTGTTGGGCGTCGGCGTGCGGCTGGAGGACTTGCGGGGCGGGTTCGAGCAGATGGAGTTGTTTGAGCGGTAAATTCTGAAACACAAAAGATCGCAGCCTGCGGCAGCTCCTACAGAAGAACTCGATCTGTTGTAGGAGCTGCCGCAGGCTGCGATCTTTTTGTGCGCCCAGCATGGGCGCAATCTTGCGGGTGAAAGTCCCGTCGTAAGCTGACCACAGCGAACGAAGTGAAGCGCAACTGCATGAGGGCGACCGAGTGTGGGGAGGAAGCGTGAATCGAAACCGCGAGCCGATGGACAAGAACCGGATATAAGGCGAAGCCGATCAGGGCGAGCGAGCAAAAGATCGCGAAGCTCTTGTGGTCAAGGATCAGGCTGCGTAAATCCGGCGGTTGTGCGGGGAAGG
>NZ_JBFUHY010000103.1:0-13258 GCF_056402155.1 Pseudomonas sp. P4_C1 | reverse complement strand
GCATTACTCACCCGTCCGCCGCTGAATTCAGGAGCAAGCTCCTGTCATCCGCTCGACTTGCATGTGTTAGGCCTGCCGCCAGCGTTCAATCTGAGCCATGATCAAACTCTTCAGTTCAAACATCTTTGGGTTTTGAGAAAACCCTAAACTTGGCTCAGCAATCGTTGGTTACATCTTTGATTTCTCGCGGAGTAACTTGTGATGCTGATAATCTGTTGACTAGCAGTCTGACCCCACAAGCACCCACACGAATTGCTTGATTCAGTTGTTAAAGAGCGGTTGGTTAAGATCTTTCGTCTCAACCGAGGTGCGCATCTTACAGCGCATCTTTTCAACTTGCAACCTTAAAAGCTTCTGATTTTTCAATAAAATCAACTACTTAAGCCAAGAACAACATCAAGCTGCTCGTTAGCGGGAGGCGAATAGTACAGTATTAAAATACGTGGTCAACCCCCCCGCCTGAAAATACTTCTTCCTTACCAAGGCACCCGGGTTGCCACCATGAAAACCCCCAGCGCCTATATAAAGCATTGGGGCAGCAGAGAGCCCGGACCACGTCGTCACTGAAGCACCCCTTATTTCGTGGACGCCACCCATCGCCCACTCCCAGCGATGGCACGGTTCCAGGCCACCACATTCAATGACAGCGCCACACCCGTCCTGCTCAGCCCCCCCCCTCTGCCGACATCCTCGTCGGTATTTCGGACCGTGCGGCAGATTTCAAAAAGAAGTCGCAAACCCCGCGACTATTCAGGGTTTGCGACTCATAGTCGATACGTCCCTCAAGCTCCCGGGACGTTTTCTTCGGGTATGCCTGCCATGTTCATTGCCGAACGTGCGGGCTTAGTTCTGTACCTCAGCCACATCGACATCCGGGGCATCAGGGGCGTCGGCCATATCCTCTCTGGCCTCCCTCGCCTCTACTTTGGCAGCGTTCCTGGCCGCATCTGCGGCAGCCCTGGCAGCATCTCTGGCTGCATCTGCTTTTGCCTTGGCGGCGTCCCGGGCTGCATCTGCATCTGCTTTCGGTACGCCAGCGGCTCTGGCAGCGTCTCGGGCTGCATCAGCCTCAGCTCTCGCAGCGTCTCGGGCCGCATCCGCCTCGGCTCTGGCAGCATCCCTGGCTACATCTGCGTCGATCCTGGCAGCGCCCCTATCTTCTGCAGCTTCCCTGGCTGCATCTGCGGCGTCTTCTGCGGCTTCCCTGGCAGCGTCATTGGCGTCTTCTGCGGCTTCCCTGGCTGCTTCACCGGGTTCTTCTGCCGCTTCCCTGGCTGCGTCATTGGCGTCTTCTGCGGCTTCCCTGGCTGCATCTGCGGCGTTATCCGCATCGTCGTCATCGTCGTTGGCATGCGCTTTGCCAGGGCCTCTGTTCCCGACCATGCCACCATGGTCATCGTCGTTGTCACGCGCTTTGCCCGGGCCTCTATTCCCGGCCATTCCACCATGGTCATCGTCGTTGTCACGCGCATTGCCCGGGCCTCTATTCCCGGCCATTCCGCCATGATCAGCGTCGCCGCGGCCCGGGCCGCCATGGCCAGCAGCACCATGACCGCCGCCATCTCCATGGCCGCTACCACCGCTACCGCCTCCGCCGTCACCACCGTGGCCACCGCCTCCGGAGCCTCCACTGCCGGAACCACCGCCGCCACCGTGACCACCACCTCCGCCGGAGCCACCAGAGCCGCCGCCACCGCCACCGTTGCCGCCACCACCGTGACCACCGCCGCCTCCGCCGCTGCCTCCGCTGCCGCCACCACCGTGGCCGCCTCCACCTCCACCTCCACCGCTACCGCCATCTTTGGCATGCACGGTGGAGAAACTACTGATGTAATCAGGCACCAGGACAGTCGATGCCGACAGGACCCCGCCAATTGCCAGAGCCAACAAACACTTCTTGAGTACCATGATGCACCTCCGCTTGGAGTTGCGCCGTCATCTCCGTATCGAACGCAATGTCCAGTGAGTTCCCGGCCGCCCACTGGAGCGGCCAGCCAACCGGCACGGCCATAAATCTGCAGCAATCACGAGCAACTGCGGTATTCGCACGATCCCTCAGAGCCAGCCGGCATCGTTGCGTGGGAAATATTCCCACACCTATTAGATTAGTGCTGTCAGCCTGAGTGTCAACGACCGAACATCAGGACCTGAGCTTGGCTGGCCTGACTGGCTTTTCGACACGCACCGTCGCGCCTGGACCCAACCTGGGTCAAAGCGGTGAAACGCATCAGTGCAGGGAAACAGGCGGGTATCAGTAGGTGTGGCTGAACACCAGTCCAGCCTCGCCATCCGGGCTCGCGTCGGAAAACCCCTTGACGGCATACAACTGGAACTTCCAGTTCTGATTGAGCTTGTGCGTGAGGAACAGGGTGAGCTCCTTGATTTGGTCGCCCGTGGAAACGACCTTCTGCCGCCAGTCGTAGGACGCGCCCGCCGAGGTACGTGCGAACACGGGTATGGCGAAGCCCAGGCCGGCGAATATCGGGTCGTCGAAGTCGGAGCCCGACGGGTCGCCGAATTTTTTCCAGCCCAGAGTGGCGAACCCGGTCACAGGGCCGAAGGCCTTGGCGACGTCGACCTGGGCGGAATAGTCGGTTTTGCCTGTGCCCAGGCACTTGTCTTCGTCGGCTGTAGGCAACTTGACCTTGCCGATCAGGTCCACGAACAACCCGTCAACGCTGCCGTCAAGCACGGCATAGTCGGCACCGGCGACGGTATCGCCCAAACCGCTTACCACTTTGCCGCAGCCGCCGGGCAACGGCTCGCCGTCAGGGCCGACCGAAGGATTGGTGATGCGCAGCCAGGGCACAGTGAGCTTGTAGGTCATGGGACCGGTTTCGTATTTGCCCACCAGTGGGACGTACCAGGTTTCGGAAGTAGTACCGGTGCCATAGTCGCCCCGAGAGTAGTCGGTTCCGATTGAGGTCGTGAAGGTATCGGCCAAGGCTGGCAAGGCCAGGCTGGCGAGCAAACCAACAAGCAGGATGCGCTTGGGGTCCATGTTCACCTCGTGTGTTCCGTCATCGAAGTTCACACGCATGCTTTGTTGCGTGACTTACCTAGCCTAGTTACTTATGACGAAAGTGCATCATGACTGCACTGTTTAACCCGGCCTGCCAGAGTGATCGATTTTTTCAACCGGCTCAACCTTCTCGATTTTCTCGACCCTTTCGACTTTCTCTACCTTCTCGACTTTTTCTGGACGTTCAACTTTCTCGACTTTATCCGGACGCTCGACCTTTTCGACTTTATCCACTTTGTCGGGTCGCTCGACCTTCTCGACACGCTCTGACTTGCCGGACCTGTCCACGCTTTCCGTCCTGTCGCCGCTGCCACGACTGTCATTGCCCCCGTGGCGAGTATCGTCGATGACACTGCCTTCGCTCTCGGAGCCGCCACTCCTGTCACTGCCGGAGTTGCCGGAGTTGCCGGAGTTGCCGGAACTATCGGAGCCGCTCGAGTTGCTCGAGCCACTTGAGTCGTCCGTGCCTTGCTCGCGGGTTCGGAGTCGTCCGTGTTGGTTGCTGGCTGGCGAATCGGAGCGCTCGCGAGACAATTCGATACGCGTTGCCTGCACATCCCGCGCGCCGCTGAACACGCCGATGACCCGCACGCGTCGATCCAGCGCCAGTTCTGAAGGCTGCACACCAACAAACACGGTGTCGCGCGCCAGCGTCACATTAAAACCACCCACCACCAAATGGCGGTCCTGTCGGCCTTGTACCAGGCCCTCGATCACCGCATGGTGTACCCGGCCAATGAAGGGCAGGCTCGGGTCGGGACGGCTTTGGGTCACGTCCAGTTCGCGGCCGGACCACTGGCCGCGTACCAGCACTTCCTGCGCCGGGCTTGGGTTATTGCCGAGTTTGAGCCCGTGGAGATAGCCGCTGCGATCCACCGGTCCGATGGCACTGGCCTCCTTGAGGCCGGGTGCCCGGTCGATGCGGCTGGCCACCACTTCGCCACGAGCATCGCGCAGCCCGCTGACCCGTACCGGATCGCCCGGGCGCAGACCAGCAGCGACTTGAGCACCGCCGGCCAGGCGTACCGGCTGCCCCATGACACGCATGGGCATGGAATCTCTCGGCAGGGCCGTCAAAGGGCCTTCGTAGACGTGCAGGATAGAAATGCGCCCGGCCTCCAGACCTCGCTTGGAATTGAACGCTTCCACGGCAACCACTTGGCCGACTGCCAGCTGGGTACTGGTGGTGGCAATGCCGTTCTCGTTGACAGGAACGTTATTGCTGAAGTGCACTTCCACGCCATTGACGCAGATCGAGGCAAACCCGGTGATAGTGCCGACAATGCCGGTGCCACCGATCCCGCCGTTGTCGCTTTCACTGCCAATGCCCGTGCCACCCACGCCGCCTGCAACGGCACCGGTGCCGCCAATCCCGCCAGGGCGCTTTTTCAGCGGTGCGCCTGTACCACCCACCCCGCCGTTGTCGGTGCTGATGCCGGTACCGCCCATGCCACCAGGCGCCACACCCGTACCGCCGGTGCCACCCGGAGCCTGGATGACCGGAACTTCACTTGTGCCCGCGTCATTCTGGCTGACACAGGTCGGGGCGGCCTGCAACACAATCGGAAGCCCGAGGCCCAGAGCAAGGGCGATTGCACGAATCAGGCGCAAGTTGACGGTCATGGCTTAGGGGCCGTTGATGAATTGGGATCTGAAACTTCAGTGTAGAAGTACAGGCCGACCGTGATGCGCTGACGCGACTCAAGACTGGGCAGGTCGCGGAATTCCAGATCGGCGGCGAGTCGGTTGAAACTCAACAGGGCCTGCATCCCCTCGCTGGCAACGGCCTCGCGCAACGCCTCGACGCTCGCTGGGGTCAGCGCGTCATAGTGGACGCTGCGTTCAAAAAAGGCCGGACCTTCGCCGCTCAGGTTGTGTACCGCGGCGCTGGCATGATCGTGCAGGTTGTGCCCCAGGTAAGCGGTTTTCTCATCGAAGCCCTTTTGCGGCACGAAGGCCTGGGCTTCGAGGTGCACGAGATCTTGTTCGTCAAGGCGCACGACGCCCAGGCGCAGCCACTCGTCCAGCACCACTCGCGCCCGGATATCCGTGCTGACCTTCGCCACCAGGGCGTCAAAGGAGCGGTCGCCGCCGGCACTGGCCAATCGAGGCAATGGCAGTGGCTGGCCGGCGTCGTTGCAGAACGGCGCCCTGGCCCAGGCGTTGACCAGTTGCGCACCGAAAGTGATGTTTTCCGGAAGCGTGGAAGAAGCGGGGTCGCTGGTGTTGCGCAAGCGCCGTACATCCTTGCGGTGCACGCCGGTGAGCAGGCTGATGCGGCTGTCGGTCGGTGCCTTGTCGCCCAGACGGAACTCTCGGTCCGCCACCTCGACGAAAACCTCCTTGAGCAGGTCGGCAAACACCAGGTAGGTGACTCCTTTGCGCAGCATCAGGCGTACCAGCGGCCGCATGACATGTCGCAAGGCTTTGAGGAGCGAGGTGGGCAAGGTAGACGATTGCATTCAGCGCATTCCTGGTCAGTTAACCCCAGTATAGCTACGTGGGAAATAATCCCATGAAGACAGGCGCTTTTTTTTGCCGTGCCTCATACAAAACCGGTCTTCAGGGTCTTGTATGAGGTCATCAGGCCGCTTCAGATCCGGCTGTTGTCGTCGCCGGGTTCGCCACCATCATGATTGCCGCTGTCGTCACCCGGCTCGCCGCCGACATGGACGCCGCGGTCGTCTCCGGGCTCGCCGCCGACGTGGACGCCGTGGTCGTCTCCGGGCTCGCCGCCGACGTGGACGCCGTGGTCGTCACCCGGCTCACCGCCAACGTGGACGCCGTGGTCGTCACCCGGCTCACCGCCGACGTGGGCGCCGTGGTCGTCACCCGCTTCTGCATGGGTACCACCGCGACCGGAGTTCGAGCCTCCAGAACCGGCATGGCCTGAATTCCCGTTCCCATGATCGCTGCCGCTGTGACCACTGTTTCCGCCGCTCCCACTGTTACCGCCGTGGCCACCACTGCCACCGCTTCCACTGTTGCCGCCGTGGCCTCCACTGCCACCGCTCCCACTGTTGCCGCCATGTCCGCCGCCACTACCGCCGCCGCCACCGCTACCACCACCGCCGCCACCGCCACCGCCACCGCCACCACCATCCTTGGCATAGGCACTCGATTCATGGGAAACGGAGTCTGGAACCAAAACGACGGAAGCCGAGAGGACGCCACCGATTGCCAGCGCCAGTAGGCCTCTCTTGAAAAGCAGGTAAGTGTTCATCGTGCATTCTCCTGGTGATTTACCGCGAGCAGTGCCAACGCAATTCGCGCTGCGATCCGGGAGCGGCATGGGAGTAACCCGTAAACTTACAATCTCTCTTGAATTTTTCGCGTGGGATTTTTTCCCACGTAATCTAAGTTAGCCCTTTCTGGCTCCGGGTCAACCCGCGCAGGAGAAAGCCGACCGACGGCTTTGTGAAAGCGATCGAACTGTCGGGAAACCGCCTATGGGTCATGAAAAAAGGACGAGTGTTCGAGCGGCCTCTACCACGGGTAATCACCGAAAGGTGACAGCGGCTCAGGCGACACCGGATTCGCTGAAGCCCGCCACTTCAGGGAGCGGGCTTCCCTCGGTCAGTTGATAGCTACCCCGGTACCGAGGATTTTTGCGCACCGACACTGCCCGCCCTACCGGCGACTGCAAGTGCCACGCAACAAGCCAGTGACGAGAATGCCGCGAATACGCCCATCACATGCAGATAAGGCAACACGTGATTCCAGGCTCGAGCCACCCCCAGGAATGCGGCGAATAGCCAACCGCTCATGGAAAGCGCACCCAACAAGGCAAGCCGCGTGCGCCCTGCAGTGCGCAGTGCGACGAATGGAGCCTTTTGCAGAAGCGGGAAACCAACTCGATGCAACAATGCACCGTTCAGGCTAAGCAGCGCGACGACAGTCACCTTGGCCCAGAGTTTCTGATTGAGCAGATACGCGTCGCCTTCATTGAGGTAACCCTGGAGCACCAGCAACAATCCGCTTGCCCAAAGGCCCAGCAGTGCGAGGCTGACGATCTTCCGGGTTTCATCAAGGTACTCGAGCCGCGCCTGGTCCAGTATTTCCTTGCGCCAACTCCAAAGCTTGTGATCCGCCTGCAACACCCTCCCCAGGGCAATACACGTAGCGAGCAGATGACCGTATACGAGAAGCATTTTGAGCATTGCCTTGACCTTTTTATTGTTTGGGCGCTGCGTTCCCTGCTTCGCTGGATTGAAAACGAATGATACAAATTAGCAATTGCGCTTTCAAGATAAACGTCTACTAACATGTGCCTAAACAGACCTCCATACGACTTTCGTCGTATTTGGAGACGGTCGTTCCTGTGGCGGATGAATGCCGCATCCCCCTCATCGTCGGAATGCAGTAAACCGTTGTAGCGTTGAATCGCGGCCGCCCAACCCTTGGCGTGCAAAAAGCAAAATTGCCATGTGCTCCCTTCGTTCTTTCTTGCGTCGCACTGTTCTTTGCCCGTTCCTGTACGTCTGGAGTTTCCCCCCATGCCCTCGCCTGAATACTTGCCCGCCGCGCTGCTGGGCCTGGCCCTTGTTTGTCCGGCCATGGCCGAGGCCCAGAGCCTGGAGCTGGGACAAGTGCTGATCGGGGCTGAGGACCAGAGCGATGAAGACCAGGGGATCGAGGACGCCAGGGCGCGGCTGGCCCAGGTGCCCGGTGGCACCAATGTGGTCGACATGCGCCGCCCGTTGCAGGGCCGCGTGGCCAGCAATCAGGATGTGCTGGCTTACCAGCCGGGGATCTACGCCCAGTCGGCGGGCAACGAAGGGGTGAAGATCTCGATCCGTGGATCGGGTATCAACCGTGCACCGGGCGCCCATGCCTCGGGGCTGTACACCATGCTCGACAGTCTGCCGCTGACCGGCCCTGGCGGCACGCCCTATGAGCTGCTGGAGCCGCTCTGGCTCGACCATGTGGAAGTGCTGCGTGGCGCCAACGGTTTCGACCGCGGCGCCCTGGCCTTGGGCGGGGCCATCGATTACGTCAGCCATACCGGCTACGACGCGCCGAAGTTGCAGGTACGCTACGCGACGGGCAGCCACGGTTATCGTCAACGCCAGGTCAGCTCCGGCCAGGTGTTGGGTGCCTTCGATTACTACGTGGCCATGACCGACGCCAACGCCGACGGCTACCAGGACCATACGGCCAGTGAGAGCCAGGGTGTCATCGCCAACTTCGGTTATCGCTTCAACCCCAACCTGGAAACACGCTTCTACCTGCGCCACCGCCAGACCGACAACGACCTCGCGGGACGCGTGACCAAGCACTCCATCGAGCACGACCCACGGACGGCCAACCCGGCCTACGTGGCGCGGGACGACCGCCGCGACGAACCGGGCAGCACCTTTATCGGCAACAAGACCACCTGGTACATCGATGACGATTCGAGCATCCAGACCGGTCTTGTCTACCACGACTACCCAATGGATTTGCGTGAGGGTCCCAACCGCCTGAAGGTGGCGTACACGGACGTCAGCGGCACCTTCGACTACAAGCGTCGCGACTCGCTATGGGGCCTGCAAAGCCAAAGCACGCTGGGCCTGCGAGTGACCAGACACCTGCCCAACTCGGGTGCCAGCGAATTCGTGCGCATCCCCACCGGCAACACCGCCGGTTATGCACCGGGCACGCTGATTCGCAACTTCACCTACCAGGGTTCGGACAGCGTCCTGCATGTGGGCAATGACCTGGAAATCGCCGACGACCTGTGGCTGACCACCGGCCTCGCTGCCATCTACACCCGCCGTGAAAGCGATGTCACCTACCCGCAAAGTGGTGGCAAGACCAGCCTGCACGACTGGGACTATGCCCCGCGCGTGGGCCTGCGCTATCAACTGACACCTGACCTGCAACTGTTCGGCAATCTCAGTCGCTCGGTCGAGGCACCGCACCCGTGGTCGCTGATCTATAGCTCCAACATTCGGTTCCCGGCAGGCAGCGGCCCCGCCACAGGCGCCCAGCGTGATCCGGTCAAGCTGCAAAACCAGACCGCCACCACCCTGGAAATCGGCGGCCGCGGTGACAGCACGCTGGGGCAGTGGAGCCTGGCCTGGTACTACGCCCAAGTGCGCCACGAGTTGCTGTCGGTATTGCCGGATGCCAACGCCACCACCCCCTACGAACTCAACGCCAGCCCCACCGTGCACCAGGGCGTGGAAGCCAGCCTGCTGAGCCCTCTTTGGTCGCCGGACGATGGCGGACAATTGAGTCTGCGCCAGGGCTACACCTTCAGTGACTTCCACTACCGCGACGATGACCGCTTCGGCGACAACCGCCTGCCGGGCCTGCCGATGCACTATTACCAGGGCGAACTGCGTTACGACTGGCCACAAGGCTTTTTCGCCGCGGTCAACACACAATGGGTGTCCACGGTGGCGGTCGATTACGCCAACAGCTACTACGCCGATCCCTACGCAATCTTCGGCGCGACACTGGGCTACAACGCGCCCAAGGGCGACTGGCAGACCTGGCTGGACCTGCGCAACCTGACCGACAAGCACTATGCCGCCACGGTCACGCCGGGCTACGACGACAAAGGCCTGGACGCGGCACGCTCCACCCCCGGCGAGGGCATGGCGATGTACCTCGGGGTGTCGTGGAGCCTGCTCTGAGGACGCTTGCCTGTCTTCGCAAACACACGCAACCGAGCGCGACGACTAAGCTTTAGTAACGTCACTTCGTCCCTCAAGGAGCTATCCATGAGCGCCGCCGCCCTGTCCGAACTCGATGCCGCCCTGCCCGACCTGACCCGCAAGATCCGCGTGCTGGATGCCTTGTCCTGGCCCGATGGCGTCGAGGAAGACTTCCTGGCGAAATGGCGCAGCGGGCGTGCTCAGTTACCCGATGTCAAGCTGCAGCCCCGCGAGCACAGCGCCGACATCGCCGCTCTGGAAACCTTTATCAGCCGCTGCGATGTCGGGCATCCGGCCGGGAATTTCCTCGCCATGACCGCCCGTAGCTATGCCACGGCCGGACACATGCTGGGGGCAATTGGTACTCCTGCGTTTACGCACTATTCGTCTGCACTGTATCGGCGCCCGGATTTCTATTACAAACGCCTGCAACTGAGCATGCTCGACGCGGCCCGTTTCTTTCTCAAGACTACTGACGCCCTGCTGGGTAGCGCGCGGATTCCACCCTGCCCGGCCGAAATCCCGGCCAAGGCGTTCGCCGCCTGGATTCAACCGGAACTGGACCGTTTCTTCGGCGTCGGACAGATCACGGTCGTACTCGATCCGAACCTGGCCGCCAAGGCCATCGCCGGATCTAGCCGCATCCGCCTGCGGGCCAGTGCGCTGTTCTCGGAGCTGGACAAGAACCAACTGTTGCAACACGAGGCCTTCGTGCATGTCGCCACGGCACAAAACGGTGCGCGACAGCCCAACCTCACAAGCCTGGGCCTGGGCGCACCGCGCACGACCCAGACCCAGGAAGGCATTGCCACCCTGGCTGAACTGTTCACCGGCAGCATGGACATCAATCGTTTGCGTCGTCTGGCCCTGCGCGTGCTCGCCGTCCAGCAGGCGCTGGAGGGTGCCGACTTCATCCAGGTGTTCGAAGGCTTTCTGGCGGCCGGGCAGTCGCAGGAGGAATCCTTCCGCTCCACCCAACGGGTGTTCCGCGGCGCCGACCTGCGGGGCGGTTCGGCGTTCACCAAGGATGCCGCCTACCTGACCGGGCTACTCGGCGTCCACACCCTGCTGCGCATTGCAATCCGCGATAACCGGCCGGAACTGGTGGGGCATTTGTTTGCCGGGCGCCTCAGCCTGGCTGACACCGTGCGCCTGGCGCCACTGTTCGAGTCCGGTTGGCTCAAGGGACCGACCTACCTTCCGGCCTGGGCCTCTGATCTGCGATTGCTCGCGGCCAATCTGGCCTTCTCGGCGTTCATCGCCCAGATCAAGCTGGATGTGCTGGACCTGGAGGTGTTCATGGCATTCGCCGAAGAACACGAAAGCGATGCCAGCGCCCAGTGATCGATCAGGTTGACGCCGTTTTAAAGACAACCTGGGTCGTTCGAATGAGCTGCTACCATTAGAAAGCGGCATCGAAGCTGGGCTCTGTGGCTTGCAAAGTCAGCTTTCACCTCTGCGGCAGCGACTCATTCATTTCAAGCCTGCCTGACCACATAGGGGGTGCAATGCGCATTCCATTTTTTTACGCGTTGTCAGCCGTTCTGTTTTTGAGTGGATCTTCCTGCCTGACACAGGCTGCGGATGTGACCGCCGCCGCACCCGCAAACGCTGCCGATACAGCGCCCGCCACCGCGACTGCCACCGCGCCTGCCAAAGATCCCGTGTTTACCCAGGAACAGCTGGATCAAATGCTGGCGCCCATTGCGCTTTACCCGGACCCACTATTGGCACAGGTACTGATGGCCACTACCTACCCGGGGGAAGTCGGCGAGGCGGTCACCTGGTCCAAAGCGCACCCGGACGCCAAGGGCGATGATGCAGTCAAACAGGTAGCGAACCAGCCCTGGGATCCGAGCGTGCAGGCGCTGGTCGCCTTCCCGCAGGTTCTGGCAACGCTGGGGCAGGATCCCGTCTGGGTCCAACGCCTGGGTGATGCCTTCCTGGCGCAGCCCGACGATGTCATGAACGGCGTACAACGCTTGCGTCATCAGGCCCAGGCCGCTGGTAACCTGCAGAGCAACCAATATCAGAACGTGACGATCCAGAATGTCGCGGCACCGGCGACCACGACTGCGGCACCGGCTCCAGCCCCTGAATCGGCCCCGGCCAGCAACTCCACCATCATCATCCAGCCTGCCGATCCGCAGGTGGTGTACGTCCCCACCTATAACCCGACCACCACCTACGGCACCTGGGCCTACCCGGCGTCGCCGCCCGTGTACTATCCACCGCCACCGGCCTATTACCCTGGTCAGGCCCTGATGGCCGGACTGGCGTTTGGCGCTGGTGTGGCGATCGTTGGATCGTTGTGGGGTGAATGTGATTGGGGCAATAACGACATTGATATCGACGTCAATCGCTACAACAACATCAATACCAACAACCGCATCACTAACAACCAGAACAAATGGCAGCACAACCCGGTGCACCGCAATGGCGTGCCYTATCGAGACAGCGCGAGCCGCGCACAGTACGGCCGCCAATTGAACGGCGCCAATCAGCGTGAAGCCTATCGCGGGGACAATGCCCAGCGCACCCAGGCACGTGAAAATGCCCGCACCTCAATGGACAGGCACGGTATCGAACGACCTGCCACCAGCAACCGCGAAGCCCGTGATCAAACACGCAAACTCCAGTCCGCAACCGCGGGGGACAATCGGTTGCAGGCCGGTGCAGACAGGCCAAAGGCGGCTGACAGAGGTCAGGGCACGGCCAGAAACACCCGGGAGAATCAGCAGCCCAGGAACCAGAGCGCTCAGCTCAATCAGCGCAGAGAGGGCCAGGCGCAGACGCGTCAGACGGCGAATCAACGACCGGCCGCCAGTGCCGGCAGTGCCCGCAACAATGCGTTCGCCGGCGCACGCTCACCGTCCCAGGCCAACGTCCAGGCCAATCGTGGCCGGGCCAGCCAGGCATCCGCCCAACGCCCCAGTGCCGCGCGATCGGCCGGTCACCAGGTCAGCCGGCCGTCCAGTCCACCAGCGCGTCAAAGGGGGGGCCGTCGTTGAAAAACCATCCTCGATTGAAGGGACTCACGGGCTTGCTCCCTCATGTCCTTGCGATAGCTGCCGGCTTGTTGTGGTCGTGCGTGGCGACGGCACAGCAGGCCTTTCCAACGCCAGAAAAGGCCGCTGAAGCCTTTGTCCAGGCACTGGGCACGGAACACGCCGACCAGGCACGCCTGACCGAGCTGCTTGGCAGTGACTGGCACAATTACATCCCCCGCGAAGGTGTACAGCGCAAAGATGTGGATGCGTTCTTGCAGCAATACCGCGAGCAACACCACTTTGAAAACACCAGTTACCGCCAGGTTGTCCTGGAGGTCGGCAGCAAGAACTGGACACTGCCCATCCCCATGACAAAAGACGCTAACGGTTGGCGCTTCGACCTGAAGGCCGGCAGTGCCGAGATCCGTGCCCGTCAAATCGGCCGCAACGAACTGGCCGCGGTGCAATCGGTGCTGGCCTATCACGATGCCCAGATGGACTACGCGTCAGTCGATCGAGACGGAGACGGCGCACTCGAATATGCGCAGAAAATCTTCAGCACCCCCGGCAAGCACGATGGACTCTACTGGGCGGAAGACGAC
>NZ_JBFUHY010000102.1:0-13823 GCF_056402155.1 Pseudomonas sp. P4_C1 | reverse complement strand
GCCACAGGCTTCCATCACGATGGTGCAGGGCTCGAGATTTGCCAGGTGCTGCATGAGCGTTACCCGATTGAATTTTTTTCGGTACAGCTCGTGACCACGATCATCCTGTGCATGTAGATGAAAGGTGTGTTTTCCCAGATCGATGGCGGCAATAGCTACTTTGCTCATGGCAATGATCTCCGATAAGCCCCCTGTGAAAGCTTAGTGGTCGATCACAGGGGGCGGCGGGGGTAGCCATTTCATTAGGGAATGTGCCGTGTTCTGACAGCCCTGTTTAATAGCCGTCAGCCTTGTTTCCTGAAAGCCACACCGCCTTGCGTCGTTGCCTACAACTACGCCAGAATCCGCCGGCTTGTGCGTCTTGTACCCGGTCTTTATCGTTTCCCGGTCGCTGCAAATTCAGCGATCGGGTTTAGCGACCCGACCAGGTATAAGCGCAACAAGGCTCCAGTCTCTATTGCACATATTCGTGTGTTTGCAATTTTCGACATGGTGGCTGTGCGCGGGAGACCTTCGGGTCTGCCGGGTCTTATACCTCCCGGTTCGCTAACCTGCGTACAGCTGCCACCCTTACTTGTTTAGCGACGGGTTTTGGTGGTTTCACCAGGTATAAAGGAGCTTGACCATGTGCAAACCAACCCCGAATCCCCCACAATCCGACGACGTTTCCCCCTACGATTCGCTCGACTCCAAAAAGCTCCACGAGGCCGTCGACCGCGCACTGGATCACTACCTCAATCCTCCGAAAGACCCGGCACCGCCGCGCAACCCCAGCCCCCTGTTTGTCATCGCCCCCGGCATCAACACTGAAACGCTTTTGGCCCACGCCTGCGAATCCCTGGCCTCGGCCAGCATCATGGCCAGTGACCTTGCGGGGTTTTTGCAAAGCCCTCATCGCAACGCGCTGCTGGGGATTGCGCAGATCATCATGTTGGGCGAGCTGGCGGTGAACCGGGCGCTGGATAATCTCGACCCGCAGGAATAACCCGGTAGAAGCAACAACAAATAACCCTGTGGGAGCAAGCTCGCTCCCACAGGGTTCTATGTCGTTTGGTCGATCTCGGTCTTCCCGCAAACAGAGCACGTACATTCAATTTTTCCTCCCCCCGTCCCGGCACTATCGAATCCAGTCCCGGTGCATCGACGCCGGTAGTTTTTCATTTGTGTGGGTAGGCCATGGACGCTTCGCGACGCGATGATCGGGCGCAAGACTGGGGGCTGCTGTTTCTGCGGGTCAGCGGCGGGCTGTTCCTGTTGTGGGTGCACGGTTTGCCCAAGCTGCTGCACTACAGTGCCGAGTTGCAAAACATCGAAGACCCTTTCCACCTGGGCGCGAACCTGACGCTGGTGCTGGCGATTTTCGCCGAGGTCGTGTGCCCGCTGCTGATCGTCGGCGGGTTGCTGGCGCGTCTGGCATGTTTGCCTATTCTGTTTCTGCTGTGGGTGTCGATGTTGATCGTGCATCCAGAGTGGACACTTTTCGAAGGCCAGTTCGGCTGGCTGTTGCTGATTGTCTTCACCAGCATTTTCATCGCCGGGCCGGGACGGCTGGCGCTCAATGTCCGTTTCGCCGGAGCCTTGCGTTATGTCTGAATCCAATCGCCGTGAGCCGGCAAGTCCCGGGCCTGATGAGGTGGTGACCCTGATCGTCAAACACCGGGTCAAGGCCGGTTTCGAAGTGCCTTATGAAGCCTGGCTGCGCAACATCGTCAAGGTGGCCGCACTGAACGTCGGGCACCTGGGCGTGGATGTGGTGCGTGGCAAGAACGCCGGCCTCGACACCTACACCTGCGTGTTGCGCTTTTGCTCGACCGAAGCGATGCAGAACTGGCTCGACTCACCGCAACGCCAGGAACTRGTCGACCAAGCCGCGCCGATGCTCGCCGACGGCGACCAGACAGAGGTTAATCCGGTCAACGAGTTCTGGTTCTCGCCCCAGGCCGAAGCCGGGACGCCACCGCCGCGCTGGAAGCAGGCCGTGGTGACGCTGCTGGTGATCCTGCCGCACACCTTGCTGGTGCCGCTGCTCTGGGGGCCGCTGTTGCGGCTCAACGCCTTGCTCTCCAATTACGTGGTGGCCACGTTCCTGATCACCCTGACCATCGTGCTATCGGTGGTTTACATCTTCATGCCCATGGCGACGCGTCTGTTTGCGCCCTGGCTGTCTCCCGCTACTTTGCACGAGGAACCGTGATGAACGCCGATCTGATTCTGTTCAATGGTCAATTCCACACCGTTGACCGCGAAAAACCGCTCGCCAGTGCCGTGGCGATCAGCGACGGGCGTTTTGTCGCGGTGGGCAGCGATGCCCAGGCCATGGCCCTGCGGGGCTCGAACACCCAGGTGATCGACCTCAAGGGCCGCTGTGTGATTCCCGGGCTCAACGACTCGCATTTGCACCTGATCCGTGGTGGCTTGAACTACAACCTCGAACTGCGCTGGGAAGGTGTACCGTCCCTGGCCGATGCCTTGCGCATGCTCAAGGACCAGGCCGACCGTACGCCGACGCCGCAGTGGGTGCGGGTGGTCGGTGGCTGGAACGAATTCCAGTTCGCGGAAAAGCGCATGCCGACCCTGGCCGAGCTCAACCAGGCGGCACCGGACACCCCGGTGTTCGTGTTGCACCTGTACGACCGTGCCTTGCTCAACCGCGCCGCATTGCGCGTAGCCGGTTACACCCGCGACACGCCGAACCCGCCGGGTGGCGAGATCGTGCGCGACGCCAACGGCGAGCCGACCGGCATGCTGGTGGCGCGGCCGAACGCGATGATTCTGTACTCGACGCTGGCCAAGGGGCCGAAGCTGCCGCTGGAGTATCAGGTCAACTCGACCCGCCAGTTCATGCGCGAACTCAATCGCCTGGGCCTGACCAGTGCCATCGATGCCGGCGGCGGTTTCCAGAATTACCCGGACGATTACCAGGTGATCGAACAGTTGGCGAAGGATGAGCAACTGACCGTGCGCATCGCCTACAACCTGTTCACCCAGAAGCCCAAGGAAGAGTTGACCGACTTCAAGAACTGGACCGGTAGCGTGAAGCTGCACCAAGGCGACGATTACCTGCGGCACAACGGTGCCGGGGAAATGCTGGTGTTCTCGGCGGCGGACTTCGAAGACTTCCTCGAACCGCGCCCGGACCTGCCGCAAACCATGGAAGCCGAACTGGAACCAGTGGTGCGCCATCTGGTTGAGCAACGCTGGCCGTTCCGTTTGCACGCCACCTACAACGAATCCATCAGCCGCATGCTCGACGTGTTCGAGAAGGTCAATCGCGACATTCCGTTCAATGGTTTGCCGTGGTTTTTCGACCACGCCGAAACCATCACCCCACAAAACATCGAGCGGGTGAGGGCGCTGGGCGGCGGCATTGCGATTCAGGATCGCATGGCGTTCCAGGGGGAATATTTCGTCGAGCGTTACGGCGCGAAAGCGGCCGAAGCCACGCCACCGATCAAGCGCATGCTGGCCGAGGGCGTACCGGTCGGTGCCGGTACCGACGCGACGCGGGTGTCGAGCTACAACCCGTGGACTTCGCTGTACTGGATGGTCAGCGGTCGCACCGTCGGCGGCATGGAGCTGCACGCCGAAGGCCTTCCGCGCCTGACCGCGCTGGAACTGTTCACCCACGGCAGCGCCTGGTTCTCGTCGGAGCAAGGCAAGAAAGGCCAGATCAAGGTCGGGCAACTGGCCGACGTCGCCGCCCTCAGCGCGGATTTCTTCAGCGTCGATGAAGAGGCGATCAAGTGGATCGAGTCGGTGCTGACCGTGGTCGGCGGCAAGGTGGTGTACGGCGCCGGTGACTTTGAAAAACTCGGGCCGGCCAGCGTGCCGGTACTGCCGGACTGGTCGCCGGTGGTGAAGGTCCCGGGCCACTGGCGCCCGACCTCGCCAATGCAGGCCCAGGTTCACCATTGCAGCGGCCCGTGCGCGGTGCATTCACACAGCCATGAACGGGCGCGCCTGTCGAACGCGCCGGTCAGCGATTTCGCCGGTTTCTGGGGCGCCTTTGGCTGCTCGTGTTTTGCCTTCTGACTCTTTTAAAAAAGCGCCGGCCCAACAGGTCGGCGCTGACTGCAACAACCATCCATCAAGGAGTTTCCAATGAGCAACGTTCCGTACAAACGCCTGAACAAAGACGATGCCGTGGTATTGCTGGTCGACCACCAGACCGGTCTGATCTCGCTGGTACAGGATTTCTCGCCCAACGAGTTCAAGAACAACGTGCTGGCCCTGGGTGACATCGCCAAGTTCTTCAAATTGCCGACCATCCTCACCACCAGTTTCGACAGCGGTCCGAACGGTCCGATCGTGCCGGAACTCAAGGCGCAGTTCCCGGACGCGCCGTTCATTGCACGCCCGGGCCAGATCAACGCCTGGGACAACGAAGACTTCGTCAAGGCGATCAAGGCCACCGGACGCAAGCAACTGATCATCGCCGGTGTGGTGACCGACGTATGCGTGGCGTTCCCGACCCTGTCGGCCATTGCCGAAGGCTTTGAGGTGTTTGTGGTGACCGATGCTTCCGGCACCTTCAACACCACCGTGCAACAAGCGGCCTGGGCACGCATGTCGGCCGCCGGTGCGCACCTGCTGAACTGGTTCTCCGTGGCCTGCGAGCTGCAAGGCGACTGGCGTAACGACATGGAAGGCCTGGCCAACCTGCTTTCTGAGCGCCTGCCGAACTATCGCAACCTGATCAATAGCTACACCAAGTTTACGGCCAAATAAGACCAGTCAGTCGCTCCCACAAGGGATCCAGGCTGTTCACAGCTTTTGTGAATGACACAGATCCAGTGTGGGAGCGACGGCGCGGCGATCCGACCTGCTCGAGATGGAGGCGACGCGGTTTGCCGCGTCACCGGTTCAAGGCGTCACGATATTGAACTGCGGCGCGAAGGTATCGAGGCTGCTCATCAACTCCCCAAGCTTCTTGCCACTGCCTTGCAACTTGATCAGGCCTTTCTGGATCGCTGTCGGGATATCCAGTTGCTTGAGGCTGATCTGTTCCAGGGTTGCCTTGGTCATGGTCACGCTGGCGTCCGCCTGGGGATTGAGCCCGGCACGGTGGGTCAGCACACCATTGCGCAGGGTCAGGTTGAAGTCCTTGTTCTGATCCTCGAAGGTCCAGTTCAGGGTCAGGTCATGGCCTACAGCCTTTTCACTGTCCAGGCGCACCGCCAGGAAGTCGAAGAACATCTGTGGGCTCATCGCCCGCACCATGTCCACCGATACCGAACTGCTCGCTTGGGGTGGCACGCCGTTGCGCAGTTCCATGGCGCCGGTCAGGTACATGTTGCGCCAGGTGGCGTTTTCGCTTTGATAGCCCATTTGCTCCAGCGCCTCGGCCTGGGCTTTGCGCGCATCGCCGTTGTCCGGGTTGGCGAACAGCAACTGATTGCCCAGTTGCGCGGCCCAGCGGTATTCACCCTTGGCCATTGCCGCCTGCATTTTCCCCAGCACGGCCGCGTCGCCGCCCATGGCTTCGACCGAACGCTTGGCCGTTTCTACCGGTGGCAGTGGATTGAGGTTGGCCGGGTTACCGTCATAGAAACCCATGTAGCGCTGATACACCGCGCGGGTGTTGAAACTCAGCGAGCCGTAGTAGCCACGGGTGTACCACTTCTGGTCCAGGCTGCCGGGCAGTTTCTTGATCGAGTCGGCGATTTCCAGCGACGTCAGGCCCTGATTCAGCAAGTGCAGGGTGCGGTCGTTGAGGAAGGCGTACATGTCGCGCTGGTCGGCGAGGAAGGTGCGGATGCGCTCGCCGCCCCAGGTCGGCCAGTTGTGCTGGGCGAACAACACATCGCTCTTGTCACCGTAACGCGCCAGGCTGCTGTCCAGGTACTCGGCCCAGGCCTTGGCGTCACGCACTTGCGCGCCGCGGGGGGTGAGGATGTTGTGCATCATTTGCGTGGCGTTTTCTGCCATGCACAAGGCGCGCAACTGCGGCAGATACAGGTTCATCTCCGCCGGCGCCTCGGTGCCCGGGGTCAACTGGAACTCCACGTCGAGGCCGGCGATGGTGCGGGTTTCCAGTTCTTTGTCGATCAGGTCGGTGGGCGGGATCAAGGTGACGGTGCCGCCGCTCGGCGTGCTCTTGCCCAGGCCGGCATCGACCTGGCCTTTTTCGCCACGGGGCAGCAGGCTGCCGAACTGGAACTGCGCGCGGCGACTCATGGCGTTGCCAGCGTAGACGTTCTCGCTCATCACGTGTTCCATGAACCCGGCGGGGGCGAACACCTTGACCTTGCCGGCCTTGACGTCGGCCTCGTCGATGACCCCGCGCACGCCACCGAAGTGGTCGACGTGGGTATGGCTGTAGATCACCGCCACCACCGGTTTGTGCGGGCGGTTCTGGTAGTACAGGTCCAGTGCTGCCTTGGCAGTTTCGGCCATGGTCAGCGGGTCGATGATGATCAGCCCGTCGTCGCCTTCGATGATGGTCATGTTGGCCAGATCGAGGCCGCGAACCTGATACAGCCGTGGGCTGACTTCGAACAGTCCGGCATGGGCGCTGAGCTGGGCCAGGCGCCACAGGCTCGGGTTGACCGACTCCGGGGCCTGGTCTTTGGCGAGGAAGTCATAGGCCTGGATATCCCAGATGACCTTGCCCGAGGCGTCCTTGACCTGGCCCTTGAAGGGCGCGATCAAGCCTTTGGTGACCGACTCGTAGTCGGTGCGGTCGGTGAAGGGCAGTTGTTGCAGTACGGCGGCGTTACTGGCCGTGGTTTGCGGGCTGGCCGCGACCGGTGCGTCGGCGGCGACCACCGATTGCGCAAGGCAGGCAGTGATTAGGCAAGCGAGCAGCCCATGAGGGCTCAAGGTGAAACGAGGCATGGCGTCTCCGTTTTTTATCGTTATGGTCAGACCAGCTTCGAGGGTAGGGCGGCACTCGGGCAGGGCGATCATCAGCAACGGACAAAAACCATTCAGGACCGCTATCCTTGGGCCACGCATACCCAACAGGTTGACCCATGCTCGAAGTCCATGGCGTTTTCAAAAGCTACGCCACCCCGCAGGGGCCGCTGCCGGTGCTGCAAGGCGTCGACCTGACGCTCAGGCCCGGCAGCAGCCTGGCGCTGATGGGCGAGTCGGGCAGTGGCAAAAGCACCTTGCTGCACCTGATCGCCGGGCTGGACAGGATCGATCGCGGCAGCATTCGCAGTGGCGGGCATCGTCTGGAACAAATGAATGAAGGGCAACTGGCGAACTGGCGCCGTACGGAAATCGGCCTGGTGTTCCAGCAGTTCAACCTGATCGGCAGCCTGCGGGTCGAAGACAATCTAGCGATTCAGGCGCGTCTGGCGGGGCGCCATGATCCGCACTGGCAGGCGCATCTGGTGCAGCGCCTGGGCTTGGGCGAGCTGCTGCGGCGCTACCCGGAGCAACTGTCCGGCGGCCAGCAGCAACGGGTTGCGCTGGGCCGGGCGCTGGCGTCGCGCCCGCCATTGCTGCTGGCCGACGAGCCCACCGGCAGCCTCGATGAAACCACCGCCGCCGAGGTGTTGCAGCTGCTGCTGGAGTTGCTCGACGACAGCCCCACCAGCCTGTTGATGGTCACCCACAGTCCGGGGGTGGCGGCACGGCTGGCAGAAAAGGCGCTGCTGTGCGGCGGTCGCCTGGCCGGTGCGGGAGAGCGCTGACATGCGCATTTTCAGCGAAACCCTGCGCGCGCTGCTCAGCCACTGGCGGCAGCATCCGGTGCAGTTTTTCAGTGTACTGACCGGGTTGTGGCTGGCTACCAGTCTGCTGACCGGCGTCCAGGCACTCAACAGCCAGGCCCGCGACAGCTATGCCCGCGCCAGTCAGTTGATCGGCGGCGAACCCCAGGCCAGCCTCGTTGCGCCCGGCGGCGGCACGTTCCCGCAGCAATGGTTTGTCGATCTGCGCCGAGCGGGGTGGCCGGTGTCACCGGTACTGCAAGGGCGAGTCACGCTCAAGGGCCATGAAGAGCAGCGCTTGCAGTTGATGGGCATCGAGCCGGTGTCGCTGCCGGCGGGCGCGGCGGTGGCCGGGCAGGCCCTGGCGATTGAACAGGTGGTCGATTTTTTCAGCCCGCCGGGCACTACCTGGATATCGTCGCAGACCTTGCAGGCACTGGGTTTGCGTGAGGGTGACCGGCCCTTGAACCTGGCGGGCATGGCGCTACCACCGCTGCACATTCAAGCCGATATGGCGCCCGGGGTACTGCTGGTGGACATCGGTTTTGCCCAGCAGACTCTGGGGATGCCGGATCAGTTGTCGCGACTGCTGTTACCGAAGGATTTCACCGCACTGCTGCCGGATTCGCTCAAGGGGCAGCTGCAACTCAGGCGCGCCAGCGAAGAAAACAACCTGGCGCGCCTGACCGAAAGCTTTCACCTGAACCTCGATGCCCTGGGGGTGCTGTCTTTCGTGGTCGGCCTGTTTATCGTGCACGCCGCCATCGGGCTGGCATTGGAGCAACGCCGAGGCTTGCTCCGGACCCTGCGTGCCTGCGGCGTGAGTGCGCGGATGCTGATCGCTTGTCTCGCCGTCGAATTGGGTGGGCTGGCCCTGATCGGCGGTGTAGCCGGGGTGGTCAGCGGCTACCTGCTGGCCGGTGTGCTGTTGCCCGATGTCGCCGCCAGCCTGCGTGGCTTGTACGGCGCCGAAGTGGCGGGACAGTTGAGCCTCAGCCTGTCGTGGTGGTTCAGCGGTATCGGCTTGAGCCTGATCGGCGCGTTGCTGGCCGGTGCCGGCAGCCTGCTGCGGGCGGCGCGCTTGCCCTTGCTGGCGCTGGCCGACCCGCAAGCCTGGCATCAGGCCCATGCCCGCTGGTTGCGACGCCAGGGCGGGGTGGCGGCAATGGCCGGGGTGATCGCGCTGCTGGCGTTGATTTTCGGTGACAGCCTGGTCATTGGCTTCGTGTTGATGGCGGCACTGTTGATCGGTGCTGCACTGGCACTGCCGGTGGTGCTCAGTTCGCTGCTCAGTCTCGGTTCGCAGCGCAGTCGCTCGGTGCTCGGCCAGTGGTTTGTCGCCGATTGCCGCCAGCAACTGCCGGCCCTGAGCCTGGCGTTGATGGCGCTGCTGCTGGCCATGGCGGCGAATATCGGAGCCGGCAGCATGACCGCGGGGTTCCGCCAAACCTTCAGCGACTGGCTTGAGCAACGGCTGACGGCCGAGCTTTACCTCAACCCACAGAACCCGGCGCAGTCCAGGGAACTGCACAGCTGGCTCAACCAGCGGCCGCAACTGGCGGCAGTGCTGCCCAACTGGCAGGTGTCGATCCAGTTGCAGGGCTGGCCGACGGACCTGTCCGGGATCATCGACCACCCGACCTATCGTCAGCACTGGCCGCTGCTCGAAGCCTTGGGTGACAACCCTTGGGAGCGACTGGCCAAGGACGATGCGGTGATGCTCAGTGAGCAACTGGCCCGGCGCCTGCGCGTGCAGCTCGGCGATCACCTGACGCTGCCGACGCCCACCGGCCCGTGGTCGCCGCGGATCGTCGGGATCTACGCCGACTACGGCAATCCCAATGGCCACATTCTGGTCAATATCAATCACCTCCAGCGCGGCTGGCCGCAATTGACACCGAGCCGCTTCAACCTGCGCATCGAGCCGGCGTCGATCCCGGCGTTCGTCGCGGCATTACAGGCGCGTTTTACCCTGGACGACAGCCGCATCGTCGATCAGGCGCGGCTCAAGGGCTGGTCCACGCAAGTCTTCGAACGCACCTTCGCCGCCACCGCCGCGCTCAATAGCCTGACGCTGTGCGTGGCCGGGGTGGCGCTGTTCATCAGTCTGTTGACCCAAAGCCAGAGCCGTCTCGGGCAACTGGCGCCGCTGTGGGCACTGGGGGTGACACGTCGGCATTTGATGTTGCTCAACCTCGGGCAAACCTGGCTGCTGGCGCTGCTGACCCTGGTGCTGGCGTTGCCGCTGGGCATCGCCCTGGCGTGGTGCCTGGACACGGTGATCAACGTGCAGGCCTTTGGCTGGCGCCTGCCGTTGCGGGTGTTTCCATGGCAACTGTTGCAACTGATGGGTCTGGCGCTGGTGGCGACGCTGCTGGCCTCGGCCTGGCCGTTGTACCGTTTGTACCGCACACAACCGGCGGACCTGCTGCGGACGTTTGCCCATGAAGATTAAAGCCTGCGTGTTGCTCCTGGCGCTGCTAGCGAGCGGTTGCGATCAACCGGCACCGCTGGAAAAGGGTTTTGCCGGGCTGGGCAACCAGGCCGCTGCGTTCGCCCCGGTGGTGCCCGGTCGGGTGTTCAGCTTCCCGGCGGATCACGGCCCGCACGACGGCTTTCGCATCGAATGGTGGTACGTCACGGCCAACCTGAAGGACGCTCAGGGGCATGAGTTCGGCGCGCAATGGACGTTGTTCCGCAGTGCCTTGAAAGCCACCCCCGAGGTGGCGGGTTGGCAGAATCAGACGATCTGGCTCGGTCACGCGGCGGTGACATCGGCAACGGTGCATCACGCGGCTGAACGCTATGCCCGTGGTGGCGTCGGTCAGGCCGGTGTCAGCGTCGCGCCGTTCAATGCGTGGATCGACGACTGGCAGTTGCGCAGCCAGGCGACTGCCGATGACCCGTTAGCCGACCTGCAGCTCAGTGCTCGTGACCGGCGTTTCAGCTACCGATTGCGGTTGACCTCGACAGGTCCGCTGGTGCTTCAGGGGGACCAGGGGTTCAGCCAGAAATCCGAGCAGGGTCAGGCCTCGTATTACTACAGCCAGCCGTTTTTCCAGGCCAGCGGTACGCTGGACATCGACGGCCAGACCTTTCAGGTCAGTGGCCCGGCCTGGCTTGACCGCGAATGGAGCAGCCAGCCCCTGACAGGCAATCAGACCGGTTGGGACTGGTTCTCCCTGCACCTGGACAGCGGCGAGCAGGTGATGCTGTATCGCATGCGGCAAAAGGACGGGGAGCCTTACCTCACCGGCACCTGGATCGACGCCCGGGGCCAGACACAATTGCTGCACGCCGGCGACATCAGCCTCACGCCACAAGACACCGCCCGCGTGGCTGGACGCGAGATACCTGTGCGCTGGTCGATCAAGATCCCCGCCAGGCATCTCGATATCGCCATCACCGCGCTCAATCCCCAGGCCTGGATGGACTTGCGCATTCCGTATTGGGAAGGCCCGGTGCGCCTCAGTGGCAGCCATGCAGGGAGCGGATATCTGGAAATGACCGGGTACTAGTGCCCTGCGCCACGAAAATCATCCACCCGCCGCGACCACTCGCCGAACAGCGTCTATGCTCTTCGCACACATGGCGTTGAGCCCGGTTTCAACGCCGTTTGTTGCCATCAATCACAGGGAAAGTTCTGTCTATGAAACGCCACGCACTGACCAAAGCCATCATCCTCGCAACCTTGCTGTCTGCCGCCAGTTTTGGCGCAGTTGCCGCCGATATCCCGTTGTCCGAAGTCGTGGTGGCTGATCAGGTCACCACCACCGTCGTTTCGGTTGATGCCGCGAATCATTCCGTAGTCCTTAAAGGCCCGCAGGGTAATGAGTTCCCTGTGCAACTGACCGACAAGGCGAAAAACCTCGGCAATCTCAAGGCCGGCGATTCAGTCGATATCAGGGTCACCAGCGCCGTTGCAGCCTACCTCGACACCGATGTCGACAAAGGCCTGCCCGGCACCGCCGAAGCCACCGGCGAAATGCGTGCTGCGCCAGGTAGCGCCAACCCTGGCGGCGAAGCTTATCGTCAGGTGAAAGTGCAGTTGAAAATCACCCACATTGACGTGAAAAAACACCAGGTGACCTTCGAAAACCCGGAAGGCCAGTCCAAGACCGTCGACGTCAAACGCCCCGAGGTCCAGGCCAAACTCAAGGACTTGAAAGTCGGGCAAAGCGTGAACGTGGTTTATACCGATATATTGACGGTGACCAGCAGGCACTAATATTGGGTAATGGCTCTATACGGGCTGATTATTTTTGTACAAGTTTTGTATAGGAATAATCAGCTCGTATGGTCGAACTGGTGAGTTTGTGGCTCGGTGCGGGATAGGATTTAAGTCGACATTTTATTACATATGGTGTCGATAAATTTCATCTTTACCGCACGGACATATTTAGCCACTTCTACTAAAATATTTTCCGTTCGCCCAGTGCAAGGCTCTTTACCAGTGCATGGATTGCCGAGGCCAGTGCACTGGGCGAACACTTTTTTGCTGTATTGAAAGTTTCGGATATAAAAAAAACGGGCGACCAACAGGTCGCCCGTTTTTTTATTGAGCGGTGAGAAGTCGTTCAGTCATGTTTTTTATTGATTTGAACGACATCGGCCAACGCCGCGAAACACTGCTCGATCGAACGCCGCTGGCTGTCGGCATACAGCTCCAGTTCATCGATCGTCGGCCGCCCCAGAGCCTGTTCGAAGGCTCGCTGGTTGGCGTGCACGCCGTAACGGGTCTGCGCCGCATCCCCAAGGTTCGACTGGAAAATCCCCGCAGCGCTGACCGGCAGGAAGTCTTCGTAGACCAGCGGTTCAACCCGCAGGCAACCGCTGCCGAGCAAGTCTTCCAGGGCGGCGTTTGTCAGGTCACCCGCCGCCAGGCCTTTTTCCGTCACGAAGTAGCGGAAATAAGCCAGGCCCTGTTGGCGCATGTCTTCCCAGGTGTCAGGGAATTCGTTGAAGTGCTGCGCCATGAGTGCGTTGTATCGCGCAGCGTTGGCTTCGTTGGGGAAGTCCTTGAGTTCGTCCCGCGCGGCATTGAGCAAGCGGTCGTACAGTGCCCGGCCTTTGGGCGTGAGGGCGGCACCGCGCTGTTCGATTTCGCCGAAACGGGCGCTGTGACTGCCGCGAGCCTGGTTTTGATCGGTGAAGGCAATCGGCTCGTCCAGGGCCTTGAAACTGGTCTGGCGCAACAGGATCGGGCATTGGCGGCGGGGCGGGCCTTCGATCACCGCCTTGGGGGTGATGCCGTGGGCCGGCATTTGCGCCTGGACGATGTCGATGTCCAGGGTCCGTGGTGTCAGGTGGTTGATGTGCGGGCCCTTGAACGCCACCACGTCGGCGATCAGGCGATGCTGGGCGCTGAGTTGTCGATACTGCTCGGCAGTGACGGTGGCGCTGTGGTGCCAGCGAAACGTTTCCAGGGCCTGTTCGACGAACGCCAGGGCTTCCTGCTCGGTCAGCCCACCCCGGGATTCGGCACGTTCGATGAGGGAGAGGGCCGTGGGGGTGAAGATCGAGCGCCGGTCGAGCATCGACTGGGCGAACGCTCGCAGCTCCAGGTCTTCGATCAATTCCAGGCGCAACAGCGAGGTGAATACTCGAAACGGGCTGACCTGCAACGCCGCTTCATGCACCGCGCGAAAAGCCGTGGAATGCACCGGCACACCGGCCGGTGTCAGGTCGTAGTAACCCACCGGTTGCATGCCCATCACCGCGAACAGGCGGGCGAGTGTCGCCAGTTCATCGGTCGTACCGACGCGGATCGCCCCATGACGCTCCAGGTCCAGGCGCTCGATTTCGCCGGTGCTGGTGAGCTGCTGCAGGATTTGCCGATCGCTGTCCAGTACGTGACGGTTGGTCTGCTCCACCAGTTCCATCAACGCGCCGTACAACGGCACTTCCTCGCGATACATGTCGGACATCGCTTTGGAGAAGCGTTGGCGGATCAGGTCAGGGCTGACGAAGCTCGGGTGGTTCATGAACAGGATTCCTGGCGCGGTGACGTAAAGGATGGACAAAAGATCGCAGCCTTGCGCGACGCCGACAAACGAAGTTTCTGACGAACTTCATTCTGCAAAGGACTGTTAGGGGGCGTTCTCAATTAGTTTCCCTACCGCGCCGGGTCTGCTGTTGTGCAGGGCAAGGCGCGAGAAGCGG
>NZ_JBFUHY010000101.1:0-13839 GCF_056402155.1 Pseudomonas sp. P4_C1 | reverse complement strand
ACCTGGTTTTGCGATGCTGGATAACTGATGACATGAACGGCCAACCGGCCTGACGACAACCCTGGGCTCTCACACGGCTGCAAGGCCGTTCCCCTAATTAGGGTCGTTGGGCATCGATTCTCATCGAGGCGCGGGGGCCACAACCCCAACTCAGACGCCGGATAGATGAAAGCAAGCCAAACACGACATCAACAACAGTATTGCAGAAAAGGGGGTAACCATAGATGTGGGAGCGAGCTTGCTCGCGATAGCGGCGGGTCAGTCGACATGGATTTAACAGACAGACCGCCATCGCGAGCAGGCTCGCTCCCACAGGTTATGCGCCAGCCTTCAGGGCCTGCTGCACCGCCCCATCTACACTCAAACCACTCAGAATCACACCGCTGGATTTCACCTGCGCCAATGCCGTTTGTACGTCATCCTTCAGCCGCGCCAGAATCAGGCGTTTGCCCTCCTGATGCACCCGCACAAAAAACTCCTGCAACGCCTCGATGCTGGTGCCATCCAGATCTGGCGACTCCTCAAGACTGAGAATCACCGAATGAACAGGCACTTGTGAGTGTCGAATCAGACGCAAGGCACCGCCAAGAATCCGCTCGACGTTGGCAAAGAACAACGCTTCCCCCGGTCGCACAATCAACACACCCGGCACTGCTTGCGCCGTTGGATGGCGGTGCAGGTCGACAAAGTCGTGACCGCCATCGATGCGCCCCAGAATCTGGATATCCGCCGCAGACATCTGCTTGAGCATCAGCAATACACTGATCGCCACCGCCACCAGCAAGCCATCCAGCACCCCCAGCACCAACACCGCAGCCACGGCGCAGATCACCAGCAAGCGGTCACGGCGCCAGATGAAATACCGTCCCAGCGGCTGCAGGCTCAAGCCGCGACCCAGGGCATGGATGACGATGGCGGCGAGGATCGGTTCCGGGGTCAGGGCGATGTAAGGCAGCACCGTCAGGACAATGACCAGCACCACCAGCGCCGCCACGATACCGGCCAGACGCGAAGTGGCACCCGCCGCCTCATTGGCCGACGTCGCCGAATACCCCGCTCCCGCCGGCATGCCGTGGAACAGGCCGGACAGCAGGTTGGAAGCCCCCAGCGCAAGCAAGTCGCGGCTCGAGGTGACGCGGTCACCATGTTTTAGCGCATAAGAACTGATCGAACCATAGGACTCCGCATACAGAATCATCACCATGGCGAACGCCAATTCCCCCAGACGCAGCCAGTCGGCAAACGGCAGTACCGGCAGCTTCGGCACCTCCAGGCTCAGGTCGATCACGCCGATCAGCTTCACGCCATAGGCCGGCAGGTCCAGCCACTGCCCCGCCGCAATGCCGATCACCACCACCAACAAACCTCCCGGCAAGCGCCGAAACCGCGCAAACAGCCATAACAAGGCCAATGCCACGGCGCCGACACCAGCCGCCACCCAGTTCCATTGCGGCAGTTGCTCCAGCAGTTGCGGCAGGAAGCCCACCAGGTTGGCATCGGTCAAATGCACGCCGACCACACTGGCGACCTGTTTGAGAATGATGGTCAGCGCCAGGCCAAAGGCAAAGCCGCGCAGCACCGGTTTGGCGATGAACGAGGTCACGCTGCCGAGCTTGAACAGCCCGGCCAGCAAGAAAAACGCCCCGGTCACCAGCACCAGGCCGATGGCCAGGGTCGAGCGAAGCCCGGGGTCGCCATTGGCCAAGGTGGCGGTCGCGGCGGCCAGCACCGCGGCGGACGATGAAGTGGCCGAGACAATCGCAAAGCGGCTGGTACCGAACAGGCCATAACACAGCAACCCGGCGAACAAGGCGATCACCCCGGCTTGGGGCGCCAGTGCGGCGATGCTTGAATAGGCGACCGCTTCAGGCAGCAACAGGCCGGCAATCGACAAACCTGCCAGCAGGTCCTGCCAGCGGTTGGGTTGCTCGGTGGGATTAGCGTTGGGGGCGCTCGACAATCCAGTGTCTCCAGGCGAAAAAAAACCGCTGCACGTATCACGTGCAGCGGCCACTGTAGCTGTCAATCCGGCACTGTGCGAGCAGGCCGGTCGATCATGCGGTCAGCGAGTAGATCAACGCCGTAATCGCCACCAGGCCCACCGCCGTCACGAAGACGTTGGATGCCTGACCGCGATAGCGCGCCATCGCTGGAACCTTGCGGATGGCGTACATCGGCATCAGGAACAGGATCGCCGCGATCACCGGGCCACCGAGGGTTTCGATCATGCCGAGGATGCTCGGGTTCAGCGTGGCGACGATCCAGCACACCACCAGCATGAACGCGGCGGTCATGCGATCCAGGGCCTTGGCGGACGGACGCTTGCCGCTCTTGACGATCAGGCCCTTGAGGCCTTCGCTGGCGCCGATGTAGTGGCCCAGGAACGACTTGGAAATGGCCACGAAGGCAATCAACGGCGCCGCGAAGGCGATGGTCGGATTGCTGAAGTGGTTGGCCAGGTACGACAGGATCGACAGGTTCTGCGCCTTGGCTTCAGCCAGTTGCGCTGGCGACAGGGTCAGCACGCAACTGAAGACGAAGAACAGCACCATCACCACCATCAGCAGGTGGGCGCGGGACAGGATCTGCGAGCTGCGCTCCTCGGCATGCTCACCATAGCGACGCTTCTGGTCCACGGCGAACGCCGAGATGATCGGCGAGTGGTTGAACGAGAACACCATCACCGGAATCGCCAGCCACATCGTGTGCAGCAACGCCGAAGGCGCCGGCACGCTGCTGGCGGTAGCCAGGATCCCGCCGTTCCAGTGCGGAACCAGGTACACCGCCAGGAACAGCAGCGCAACGATGAACGGGTAGACCATCAGACTCATGGCCTTGACGATCAATTGCTCACCGCAACGTACCACTGCCAGCAGGCCGAGGATCAGCACCAGCGACAGCACGGCGCGCGGTGGCGGCATGATGTGCAGTTGATGCTCGAGGAAACTGCCCACGGTGTTGGTCAGGGCCACGCTGTAGATCAGCAGGATCGGGAAAATCGCGAAGAAGTACAGCAAGGTGATCAGCGCGCCGGCCTTGATGCCGAAATGCTCTTCCACCACTTCGGTGATGTCGGCGCCTTCGCGACCGGAAAGCACGAAACGGGTCAACCCGCGGTGTGCGTAGAACGTCATCGGGAACGCCAGCAACGCCAGGATCACCAGCGGCCAGAAACCGCCCAGGCCTGCGTTGATCGGCAAAAACAGGGTTCCCGCACCAATCGCCGTGCCGAACAGGCCCAGCATCCAGGTGGTGTCTTGGCGATTCCAGCTCGACAGCGTTGCTGGTGTCGCATCTACATAGCGTTTGTTGACGCTATTGGCCTGATCATTCATCCGGTGGGATCTCCACATTCCGGTCACTTGCCACCCGGTCAGAACGCGTCGGAATACCCGACAGGCAGCGCCCTGGCCGGAACAGGGGCGCGATTCTGGAGGATTAGTGAACAGAAGCAAAGACTTAGGTGAGGAACGGTGGTACCAGATAGACGGAAGTCCCCCTGTGGGAGATCACCTGTGGGAGCGAGCTTGCTCCGGGCGGCGTTCCGACGATAGCGGTGTATCAGCCGGAGAATATGTTGCATGTGCCGCAGCCATCGCGAGCAAGCTCGCTCCCACAAGGATCTGCAGTGCACCTGCGCGTCATCGCCAAAGCGCAGTCCGCACTTGATAAAGGTCTACCATCATGTATTTTTAACTGACCTGCATTCTCCCCGGAGTCTTCCCATGCCACTGGTTCGCGTCGACATCAAAAAACATCAGGACCCCACCCACGCAAAGCGCATCGGCCAACTGATCTATGCCGCCATGCACAGCACCATCGGTGTACCGCAGAATGATAATTTCCAGATCCTCGCCGAACACGATGCGCAGCATTTCATCTTTGACCCCGGTTATCTGGGCATCAACCGCACGGACCAGTTGGTAGTGATCCAGATCACCATGAGCGAAGGCCGGACTATCGAGCAGAAAAAACTCCTCTACAAAACCATTGCCGAGAGCCTTCATGCAGAGCTCGCGGTGCGCCTGGAGGACGTTTTCATTAATCTGGTGGAAGTGAAAAAAGAGAACTGGTCGTTTGGCAATGGAATTGCCCAATACGCCCTCTGATGTTCAACCTGCAGACCTGAGAGTGACCCATGCCCCGAGTTTCCCGTAAACAAGCCGACCTCAACCGCGAGACCATCGTCGATGCCGCCACACGGCTGTTTCGTGAACGCGGCTTGCACGGGATCAGCGTGGTCGATGTGATGGCCGCCGCGGGCCTGACCCACGGTGGTTTCTACGGGCACTTCGAATCCAGGGAAGCCCTGGCACGGGAGGCTGGCGGCCGGGCGTTCCAGCAGTCCGCAGAGCGCTGGAAAACCAGTATCGCCGAAAGCGCGGACAACGAGAGCGCCCGTCGTGCCTTGATCGAGCCTTACCTGTCGGCGGCCAGCCGCGACAACCCCGGCGAAAGTTGTCCGGTGGTCGCCTTCGCCGGAGACATGTGCCACGAAGCCGCCGATAGCGGGTTGCGCCAGACCTTCAACGAAGGCCTGAGCCGCTTACTGCAGACCTTCGGCCCATTGATGGACACCGGCGACGCGACACGGGATCGACAGCAGGCGCTGGTGCAGTTTTCGTTGATGGTCGGTGCCCTGACCCTGGCCCGCGCCACTCAGGGCGAGCCGCTGTCCGATGAAATCCTCGAGGCTACCGTTGGTTTTCTGATGCAGAGTTGACAATTGGCAGGCCCGACTCGACGTCAGCCTGTTCGGGCACATGAACATCCCGCGCCGAATCTCGCCTGTATCACCGCGACCACTGTCGGCAGGTCGTGGGGTGGCTGGCCGGGATAAACACGGCGCAGTGACCCCAAGGCCCCGCCGGAGGGAGCCTTGTTGTATGCCGTATCAACGAGCCCTCCAACGGCCCAACTTTCACCAAGTGCCCTCCTGTTTCGGCGATCAGGCACAGAACTTGTCAAACATAATACTAATCACCTTACACTTTAGGCACAGCGAATATTCCTACGGCCAATACATGCAGAAAAGTTACGACGATATATTACTCATTAAGAAAACGTTGAATTGTTACAAGCCACTTCTCACCATTGTACAACGTCCATTCTCGACCTATATTTTCCACGCACTGAAGCTGGCTAACCAATAGCGGGCGCCCCCTATAAAACAAATAAGGAGTTATTCGCATGCAAAAAAACAACATAACGTCTAAATGCCTGCTTCTTGTTGCATTGCTTTTTCCGCTCGGTAGCTTCGCGCAACAAAGCCCTGCCACTGCCGATATTCGCGCGCTGGCATCGTCGCCTAGATGGCTGACAACCAAGGTCTATATAGAGGGTGCGCCACAAACGGACGTAAAAGCGAATTACCCCGGAGTGGTGGGCATATCGACGTGGGACCCCGAACGCAATCGCTATGAGTTCTTCTACACCGACACGGGAGAATCAAAGTACAACAATGGGGGTGGCGGTTACTTCTTTGTCACGGGCGATCAAAAAACCCACGTTTTAGTGCCCGATGTCGGGCCCACCAAGGCCATGGCCAGACGATTGGAAACGTTGAATACCAATGAATTCACCTATTCTCGCGAAGTGCCCCGTGACATGAAAGACAATAACCCGCCGGTACGCATCTATGTCGTTCATGCTCCCTACACCGGAGCAGTAGTTACAAAATCCGCCATCAAGCCAGACACCGATATCCACTGAAACCATTCAAGCTGCACGGCACCCACAATTCAATTCATCACCCCAACGCAGCGCTGGCGTTTAAATATATCTTGTCACCTATAAAAACATGGAGTTTCAATATGCAAAACGCCCTGAGAACATTACTGGTATCTACGCTACTGATCGCCTCGGCTTTCTCCGTTGCCAACGCGCAACCCACTACGCCCGCCCCGGCAAAAAATGCCGTTGCCACTCCAGACAATGCAATCATGCTGACCGTCTTTTTAAAGCACGATCAATCACGATCCTTGCCTGAACTGAAGACCCAACTTGAAAAGCAAGGATACTATGAGGCCTTTCCACCTGAGGGGGTAGAGGTCGTCAGTTGGAACACCGTGATGGGTATCGGCCAAATCGTCACATTACGCTTCCCGGCCTCCCGCCTGATAGAAGTAAATCTTGCATTTGAAAGAACAGCATGGGGAAGTTTCAGGACCGAGTTCTATCCGACCTATGATGCCAAAGCGATTGCACTGGCGGAACGAGACAGAGTACTAAAGCAGCGAACTGCCCAGTGACGCTGCGGCAGCACACTGTATTTGCAGTGTGCTGCCCAGTGACGTGACATCGGCTCCGTCTGCCCTGAACCACGAGTTTGCTTCTTTCAGGAAGCGGTCCAGACTGAAAAAACACCGTCTCTGCGATTGGCGACTATTGCCAATCCGCTTGGGAATCAACACCCTGAAAATGTTTTTCACGCCCGACACGTCACGATCACAGGAGCAGAGTAATGCCCGCAACCGTTCTGGTACTGGTTGAAACCATCAATGATTACCTGCCGATTCTAGAGCATCAAGGCTTCCACCTGATTCTGGCTCCGACACCCGCCGAGCGCGCAGAGGCCATCACCCGCTATGCCGGCCACATCGATGCCGTCCTGACCCGTGGCCCCCTGGGGCTGTATGCCGATGAAATCGCCGCCCTGCCCAATCTCAAGATCATCTGCGTGATCGGTGCCGGTTATGAGCATGTCGACCTGCAGGCGGCCGCTGATCGCGGCATCACCGTGACCAATGGCGCCGGGGTCAACGCCTCGTCCGTCGCCGACCATGCCATGGCGCTGCTGCTGTCGCTGGTGCGCGACATTCCCCGCTGTGATGCTGCCGTACGACGCGGCGAGTGGCCGAAGATCATGCGCCCTTCCCTCGCCGGCAAACGCCTGGGCATCCTTGGCCTCGGCGCGGTCGGCATGGCCATCGCCAAACGCGCCAGCGCCGGTTTCGACATGACCATTGGTTACCACAATCGCCAGCATCGCAGCGATGTGCCCTACACCTTCTGCTCGACCCCCACCGAACTGGCGCGCACCTCGGACTTCCTGATCGTCGCCACGCCCGGCGGCCCGGCCACAAGACACCTGGTCAATCGCCAGGTGCTCGACGCGTTGGGCCCCAAGGGGTTTATCGTCAACATCGCCCGGGCCAGCGTGATTGCCACCGCTGACCTGATCAGCGCCCTGCAGCAACGCCGGATCGCCGGTGCCGCGCTGGATGTATTCGACGCCGAACCGAAGGTACCGGATGAGCTCAAGACCCTGAGCAACGTGATCCTCACGCCCCATGTCGCCGGGCTGTCCCCGGAAGCCACCCAAGGCACCGTTGAACTGGTGGGCAAGAACCTCGTGGCGTTTTTCTCCAGCCAACCGGTGCTGACGCCGATCAACTTGCCACCCGCCACGAGCCATGTCGGCCAGTGACGGCGATTCAAACAGCTGTATCAAAAACAATGATTGGCCGGCAACACGCTCGCCTATAAGAGCCATTCGCGGTTGTGGGTGCGCCGTGTGGGCATTAGATTAGCCAATAGTTTCAGGCCTCCAGAATAAGCAGAAGGGATAAGCATGGCGCTTAATGACCAGTCCACCCGTACCCGCACCGGCGAAGAGCTCGATGCGAGCCTGATCGATCCGTACCTCAAGGCCCATATTCCGGGGCTCAGCGGCTTGCCTCAAATCAGCCAGTTTCCGGGCGGCGCTTCCAACCTCACCTACTTGCTGGAATACCCCGAACAGGAATTCGTCCTGCGTCGCCCGCCCTTCGGCCACAAGGCCAGGTCGGCCCACGACATGGGCCGTGAATTCCGCATCCTCAATCAACTGCGCGACGGTTTTCCGTACTGCCCGAAAGCCTATGTGCACTGCACCGACGAATCGGTGATCGGTGCCGAGTTCTATGTCATGGAACGAGTCAACGGCATCATCCTGCGCTCGGACCTGCCGCCGGAACTGGGCCTGGATACGGCGAAAACCCAAGCCTTGTGCAAGAGCTTCATCGACAAGTTCGTGGAACTGCATCGCGTCGACTACAACGCCTACGGGCTGGGCGACCTGGGCAAACCCGAAGGTTACGTGGCACGGCAAATCAAAGGCTGGAGCGATCGCTACGAAAAAGCCCTGACCCCCGATGCGCCACACTGGCAAACGGTGAAAGCCTGGCTCAACGACAAGATGCCGGCCGACCACCCGGTCTCCAGCATCGTGCACAACGACTACCGCTTCGACAACGTGATCCTCGACCCGAACAACCCGATGCAGATCATCGGCGTGCTCGACTGGGAACTGACCACCCTGGGCGATCCGCTGATGGACCTGGGCAACACCCTCGCCTACTGGATCGAAGCCGATGATCCGGCGCCGGTGCAGATGATGCGCCGCCAACCAAGCCACGCGCCGGGCATGTTGACCCGCCGTGAGTTCGTCGATTACTACGCCGAACGCTCGGGCATCCGCATCGACAATTTCGATTTCTACTACACCTACGGCCTGTTCCGCCTGGCCGGCATCGTGCAGCAGATCTACTACCGCTTCTACCATGGCCAGACCCAGGACAAACGCTTCGCGCAGTTCATTCACATGAACAAGCTGCTGGAGCAGATGAGCTTGCAGGTCATCCAGAAATCCAGCCTCTGAGATCCCCTGTAGGAGCGAGCTTGCTCCGGGCGGCGTTCCGACGAAGGTCGTCAACGATAACGCTCGCTCATTGACCAAACGCGGCAAATCCGCCTCCACCGAACAGCATTGGCCTCTACCCCGGCATTCGACTGCATAACAAGACTTTTTATAAGGGAATCCCATGTCCAAGACTCAGTTGTTCGACCTCGACGGCAAGATCGCTTTCGTCTCCGGCGCCAGCCGTGGCATCGGTGAAGCCATCGCCAAACTGCTGGCCCAGCAAGGCGCTCACGTGATCGTGTCGAGCCGCAAGCTTGAAGGCTGTCAGCACGTCGCCGACGCCATTATCGCCGCCGGCGGCAAGGCCACCGCCATCGCCTGCCACATCGGCGAAATGGAACAGATCAGCCAGGTCTTCGCCGGCATCAAGGAACAGTTCGGCCGCCTGGACATCCTGGTCAACAACGCCGCGACCAACCCGCAGTTCTGCAACGTGCTGGACACCGACCTCAGCGCCTTCCAGAAAACCGTCGACGTGAACATTCGCGGCTACTTCTTCATGTCGGTCGAAGCCGGCAAGCTGATGCGCGAAAACGGTGGTGGCAGCATCATCAACGTGGCCTCGATCAACGGTGTTTCGCCGGGGATCTTCCAGGGTATTTACTCGGTGACCAAGGCGGCCGTCATCAACATGACCAAGGTGTTTGCCAAGGAGTGTGCGCAGTTCGGGATTCGCTGCAATGCCTTGCTGCCGGGCCTGACCGACACCAAGTTCGCCTCGGCACTGGTGAAAAACGAAGCCATCCTGAACACCGCGCTGCAACAGATTCCGCTCAAGCGCGTGGCTGACCCAAGCGAAATGGCCGGCGCAGTGTTGTACCTGGCCAGCGACGCCTCCAGCTACACCACAGGTGTTTCGTTGAATGTGGATGGCGGATTCCTGTCCTGATTGCCTGAGTGCCCCCTCTGTGGGAGCAAGCTTGGTCCCACAGAGAGATACCCCCCGAGCAAGTCGGGGTTGTTGCCCATCGAAGCGCCCTGATTTACTGCGTGACGCAACGCGTCGTGGTGGTGACTCGGGTCACCTGCCCGCCTTCGCCCCGTACATCGCCCAGGACATCGGTTTTATCCATGGTCTGGCAGGTTCGTTCAGGAGGGGGTGGCGTGACCGGTGGAAGGGGTGGCGGACTGGCACAGCCGCCGAGAATCGCTACGCAAAATGCCAGCGACAAAGGGGAGATAACGCGCTTCCCAAGAGCCTTCATAAGTTGACCCGCGACAAGTGATCGACACATTTTTTGTGACAACAGAACCGGCGCGCAAATCCACACACCTGCCACAAAAATAAAAATCTGCGAATCACTTATGGCCCGACCGGTGGCATTTGCGCCTTATCGCTGCTCCTTTGGCTGCCACTATTTCGAGAACAGTCCCCACTCCCGCGCCCAGACAATCGCTTCATTGCGGCTGTGCACATTGAGTTTGGAATACACCGCCGCCACATGGTTGCGCACTGTGTTCGGCGCGAGTTTCAGGCGCGCGGCGATTTCCTTGTCGGCCCGGCCTTCGCATATCAGGCCCAGCACTTCGCGCTCACGGGCAGTCAGGTCGGTGAAGGACACACTGGGCAACTTCGGTGAATTGACATGCTTCACCCTGGCCAGTTTTTCGATCAGCGTGCGGCTGAACCATGAGGCGCCCTTCATCGCTTCCTCGATGGCCGACACCAGTTCCAGCTCGGTGCGCTTGCGCTCGGTGATGTCCACCAGCACCAGCAGATAGCACGGGTTGTCTTGAATGTTCACCGTGTCCGCCGACACGGTGCAATCGATCAGCCCGGCGTCTTTTCTGCGCACGCGCACATCGATGCGGTCCAGACTGCCGGTTTTCTCCAGCGCGGCGAACAGCCAGATGCGCGCATTTTTGTCATCGATGAAGTCGATCTGCGCAATGCTGATCCCAAGCACTTCCTCACTGGGATAACCGAGGGTATCGAGGAACGCTTCGTTGACGTCCAGCACCCGTTGATCGGCCGCGCCACACAGCAGAATCGGCACCGGGGACAGGCGAAACGCAGTAGCGAAGCGTTGCGAGGCACTGGCCCGGTCGGTGACATCGTCCATGATCAGCACCAGCGATTCCGGCTCGCCACGGCTGTCGACCAACACCAGACTGCGCACTCGATGGACCCAGGTGCGTTCATCGCCCGCCGCCGACGTCACTTCTACCAGCACATCGCTGAACGTCTCGCCGCGAACCACCCGGTTGATCGGGTAGCTGTCGACCGGCACGACGTGATTGTTGTGATAGCGCAGGGTGAATTTTTTCGCATACGCCTTGGCGCTGCTACCCAGATCGCTGATCTGCACGGCACCGTGCATGGCCAGCGCCGCCTCGTTGGCCCACAGGATGCTCTGGTCGGGATCCAGCAGAATCACTCCGTCGGACAGGCCGGCGATGATTTGTTGCAGCTGGCGGCGATTGGCTTGCGTGGTCAGGACGTCCTGGCTCATAGCGACTCCAAAAGTAGGGTGACCCTGTGAAGACTACGACCGCCGGAGTTTTGGTTAGTGCAACGAACCCTGTGGGAGCGAGCCCGCTCCCACAGGGATCTCCATCATTTTCTGTCAGCGAAAAGCTTGAAGGGCCGGTGGCCCTCTGACTATTGCACGTTAAAGGACGCGCCCAGTCCCGCCAACTTGTCCGGATTACGCATGATGAACACCCGATTCACCCGCCCCGTTTCGTCGAAACCAAACGTCATCGACGCGGTGATAACACCGTCGGCCTTGATCATCACCCCTTGAGCACCATTGATTTCAATGGGCAGCCATTCACACATTTGCCAATAGGCGTGCAACGACTGACCAATGAAGTCCAGCACGCTTTCGATGCCAAACAGGGTTTCGCGGATGGCCGGGGCCTTGCCGCCGCTGTCGGCGCACAGTTCAACGTCTTCGCTCAGCAAGACGCTCAAGGAAGCGGTCGAGCCGCTGGCGATAGCCCCGTGAAACGCACCCAGCAATTGGCTTTGACGCACGGGTTCCGGCTGGTAACGGGCGTGTCCGTTGCCGAGACTGGCCTTGGCCCGAGACACCAATTTGCGGCAAGCGCCTTCCTGCACTCCGACTGCGTCGGCGACTTGCGGGTAATCCATGTCGAAAATTTCGTACAGCAGGTACGCGGCGCGCTCCTTGGGTGTCAGCCGCTCCAGCAACAACACGAATGCGGTGGACAGCGACGAAGCCAGTTCATGCATCTGCTCGGGTGAGTCCTGATGGGCCGTGTGAATCGGCTCCGGCAGCCAGGTGCCGATGTAGTCGACCCGGGATTTGTGCGCCGAGCGCAGCACATCGATGCAGTGCCGGGTGCAGGTCGTGGTCAGCCAGGCGGCCGGCGTGACGATGGCGGCGCGATCGGCCTCCAGCCACTTGATGAACAACTCTTGCACCGCATCCTCGGCTTCGGCGCGCGAGCCGAGGATGCGATAGGCCAGACCGAGCAAAAAGGGCCGACGCTGCTCGAATACAGTGGCGGTGTTTTCAGCGCAATTCATCAGTCAGTGCCTCGACACCTGCAAGCGGTTCCACAGGTTGATCATGCCGATCTCGGCCGTCAAGGCGCCGATCTGTTCGTCGTTGAAATGCGCTCTCAGTTCACCGCGCAGGCTGGCGTAATCGGTTTTTTCATCGAGCACGGTCAGGGCTTCGGTCCATGCCAGCGCGGCGCGCTCCGAAAGGCTGAAGTCACTCACGTGACGCCAGACGATCAGGCGATCCAGGCGCTCGTTGGTTTCATTGGCCTCACGGGCTTCGCGAGTGTGCATCTTCACGCAGAAACCACATTGGTTGATCTGCGAGGCGCGCAGGTGGATCAAATGCCTGAGCGTGGGATTGAGATCACTATTATCGAGAACGACATGAACCTGGGTCAGGCTTTCGAAAACCTGTGGGATCGATTGCAGCAGATTGACCGGTTGGGTGTTGGACGACATCGTGTTGCTCCACTGATTGAGGGATTCAACTGGATGACGATTGAGGATTGCGCGTTGTGACGTGCGCTGAAAGTTTCAGCGCACGTCACTTGGTTCAGGCCGCCAACTCGCCCTTCGCTACCGCCGCCGAAGCCGCCAGCATCGCCCGCAACAGCACCGCACACCCGGCCGCCAGGTCATCCGGCGCGGCGTTTTCGATTTCGTTGTGGCTGATGCCGCCTTCGCAGGGCACGAAGATCATTCCGGCCGGGCCGAGTTCGGCGAGGAAGATCGCGTCGTGCCCTGCTCCGCTGACGATGTCCATGTGCGACAGGCCCAGGCCTTGGGCGGCGCCGCGCACGGCTTCGACGCAGCCCTTGTCGAAGTACAACGGCGGGAAGTCGGCCGTTGGCGTGAGCTCGAAGGTCAGGCCGTGTTCGTCGCAGGTGGTTTCAATGACTTCGCGCACTTCGGCGATCATCGAGTCCAGGCGCGCCGGTTCCAGATGGCGGAAGTCCAGGGTCATGCGCACTTCGCCGGGGATGACATTGCGCGAGCCGGGATAGGCTTGCAGGCAACCGACGGTGCCGCAGGCATGGGGTTGGTGGCTGAGGGCGGCGCGGTTGAGCGCTCCGACGATCACCGCGGCGCCGACCAGGGCGTCCTTGCGCAGGTGCATCGGGGTCGGGCCGGCGTGGGCTTCGACGCCGCGCAGTTTGAGGTCGAACCATTTCTGCCCGAGGGCGCCCATGACTACGCCTATGGTCTTGCGTTCGTCTTCAAGGATCGGGCCTTGCTCTATGTGGGCTTCGAAATAGGCACCGACTTTGTGGCCACTGACTTTGCGCGGGCCGGCGTAGCCAATGGCATTGAGTGCTTCACCGACCGTCACGCCCTCGGCATCGACCTTGGCCAGCGTTTCCTCGAGGGTGAACTTTTCGGCGAACACGCCGGACCCCATCATGCACGGGGCGAAGCGCGAGCCCTCTTCGTTGGTCCAGACCACCACTTCCAGCGGCGCTTCAGTCTCGATGTTGAGGTCATTGAGGGTGCGCAGCACTTCGACGCCAGCCAATACACCGAAGCAGCCATCGAACTTGCCGCCGGTGGGCTGGGTGTCGATGTGGCTGCCGGTCATCACCGGCGGCAGGTCGGGGTTGCGCCCGGCTCGACGGGCGAAGATATTGCCGACGGCGTCGATGCTGACAGTACAACCCGCCTCCTCGCACCATTTGACGAAGAT
>NZ_JBFUHY010000100.1:0-13953 GCF_056402155.1 Pseudomonas sp. P4_C1 | reverse complement strand
ATGGAGTACGCGACTGGAGATACGCTCCTACTGCTCCATCACCAATGAGAACCCTACGATGCGCAACTTATGGAAAACCCTCGAAGGAGCTTCCCGCGATCTCCATGGCAAAACAGCCAGTTGATCGAAGCTCCCAGGCGCGAAAAATATCCCTCAAGTATGGGTAATGACGTCTGCGCATCGGGTCATTCTGAAACGTCATCACCCGCTATTTTTTGCGTGATAGTCTCGCCGCACTTTTGAGTTGGCACTGATCGTTCACACGATGACGGCCACAGTGAGGAGCGATCATGCCCAGAGTTTCCCACCAAGCATTACGCCATTCGTTTCGCGAGCTGCTGGCATCCAGTAACTGTTTTCAGACCGCTTCAGTCTTTGATCCGATGTCAGCACGCATTGCCGCCGATCTCGGGTTTGAAGTGGGTATTCTGGGGGGATCAGTTGCATCTCTGCAGGTTCTGGCTGCACCAGACTTCGCACTCATTACCCTGTCTGAGTTTGTCGAACAAGCGGCCAGAATAGGTCGTGTGGCGCAGTTGCCCGTCATCGCTGACGCCGATCACGGTTACGGAAATGCACTCAACGTCATGCGAACTGTCCAGGAGTTGGAGCGCGCAGGAATGGCGGCGCTCACAATTGAAGACACCCTCCTTCCGGCTCAGTTCGGGTGTAAATCAACAGACCTCATCAGCACTGAAGAGGGCGTAGGCAAAGTGCGTGCCGCACTGGAAGCACGCGTTGATCCGGAGCTTTCGATTATTGCTCGAACCAACGCATCAGCTTTACCGGTGCATGAGGTCATTCACCGAACTCGCGCTTATCAACGGGCCGGCGCGGATGGCATTTGTATTGTTGGCGTACAGGATTTCGCGCACCTCGAACAGATCGCGGAGCACATCACGATTCCACTGATGTTGGTCACTTACGGAAACCCAAGACTCAACGACAACGAACGGCTAGCCAAGCTAGGTGTACGAATCATTGTTGCAGGTCATGGTGCTTATTTCGCCTCCATCAAAGCGACCTATGACTGCCTTCGTGAACAACGCCAGCTCACTCGCAGCACATCAAATTTAAGCGCAACCGAGCTGGCCTATACCTACACGTTGCCGGAAACATATTTGAATTGGGCCAGGGACTTCATGGATGTTCAGGCGTGATGAAAATCTCCTGATCAGCTCCCGTTGCTCTGCCTACAGGTTTCCTCCTGCTTGAATCCGCAAGCATGATTGGCGTGCCGAGAAGAGCACTCGCACTCATGCGGATTGGTCACCCTTGGTTGCGTATTCAGCAGTTTGCTTCCGGAGCGATCTGGAAGCTTTTTTCTTCTCAACAAAGCGCTCGAAGCCCTAAGTATTTTCGCCTTAGCTGCGATTGGCTGATACCTGCTTGAGAGCGTTTCGAAGGTTTGGGCGACAACATTCAATGCTTAACCGCTTTTAGGTTTGCGACCGCGAGAGTTCGGCTTTACCGGCACGCTTTTCCCGTACTCGCTCCACCACAACGCGAGTGCCTCCATCGTTGGCCCGAGCGCTCGGGCCTTTGCCGTCATCTCATATTCGACGCGCGGGGGCACTTCCGCGAAGACTGTTCGCGACACCAGGCCATCGTTTTCGAGCTCACGAAGTTGTGCCGTCAGCATATGTTGGGTGATGCCGCTGATCGCCTTGCGAAGTTCTCCGAAGCGATAGATTCGCTGGTTCAACAACCACATGATTTCCAGCTTCCACTTGCCTGAGAGCAGCGCAAATGCACGGCGCATTTCCTCGTGCATGTTGATCTGATCGTCATCAATAGTCTGGTTTTCCATACTAAGTACCACTTTTTCATCCTACTTGTAGCTTTTCATATTAGGCGACATCTTTGACCTAAGTCGACGCATTAACGCTTGCTTAGGAACACCCCATGATTGAAATCTACATTTATTGGATCAGTACGACGCTGCTGTCGTTGTTGTATCTGGCCTCGGCGACTTTGTACCTGGTTAAAAGAGAATGGGTTCGTCAAGCACTCGCCGACCTCGGCTATCCCGCCAACCTGATGCCGATGCTCATTGCAGTGAAGATCCTGGCGGTGGGCGCCATTCTGTTGCGCATCAACGTGCCGCTTAGCGACCTCGCCTATGCCGGCATGCTTTATCACCTGCTGCTCTCGGCGTTAGCGCACATCAATGTCCGCAAGCCTCGTGGTGCCCTGCCGGCGGCTATTTGCCTCGTGTTGCTGGTCGCTTCTTTCCTCACCCAAAACGCTGCTCGTGAAGTGCCGTCACTCTACGGCCAAGTAACAACTGCACATCTAGTAACCCCTAATTAACTGGAGATCCACATGTCCCGACTCAATGGAAAAGTAGCCATCGTAACTGGCGCCGGCCGTGGCATCGGACGTGCGACGGCCAAGCTGTTTGCAGAAGAAGGTGCGAAAGTGGCCGTTGTTTCCCGCACGGCTGAAAATGTCGCGGGTGTCGTCGCCGAGATCCAGGCAGCGGGGGGCATCGCTTTCGGAGTGGTGTGTGATATCGCCGACCCGGATCAGATCAAAAGCGCGGTGGAAAAGGTCGTTGCTGAATATGGCCAGATCGACATCCTTGTGAACAATGCCTTTGACCCTTCGGCGGTCTTTTCGTCGGTACTCGAACTGTCGACCGAGCAATTGCAACGCAATCTGGAAATGGGGCCGATTGCCTATCTGCGGACGATGCAAGCCTGCTACCCACACCTGAAAGCCAGCGGGGAGGGTAGAGTCATCAACTTTGCATCGTTGGCCGGTGTCATCGGCTTGCAGGGTTATGCCCCTTACAACATGGCAAAGGAGGCGGTGCGTGCCCTGACCCGTTCGGCGGCGAGGGAGTGGGGCGCTGACAAGATAACGGTAAATAATGTCATGCCGGTCGCAGACACTTGGGGGGCAGCGGCCAATGCGCCCGCACCCACTAACGCACTTGGCCGTTATGGATCGCCCGAAGAGGATATTGCGCCGGTCGTGCTGTTCCTTGCCAGCAAGGATGCGCAGTTCCTGACGGGTTACAGCCTTACTCCGGACGGTGGCCAAATCATCGACAGCGCACGCTGACGGGAACGTCCAATTTTCGAGCGTACCTCCACCGAAACCGCAAGACATGTCTTGGCGTGTCTTGCGGTTATTTCAAGCAATGCTTACCGATGCAACAGGCTCCCGCGATGCTGCACGTCCAGCCAGGAAGGCAAGAACGGCCGCCACGCCTAGCAAGGTGGCGCTCAATTCGAAGGTCACTTGATAGCCGCTCGAGTCGAAGACCAGCCCGCCAACAGTTGCGCCAGACGCAATAGCGAGTTGGATGATCGCCACCATTAAACCACCTCCAGCTTCAGCTGAGTCTGGCAACGTTCTCGCCAGCCATGTCCACCATCCCACGGGCGCTGCAGTCGCAACCAGTCCCCATGCGCCAAGCAAGACGGTCGTGGTGGTCGCCGAGCTACCGAATGAAACAAGCGCCAGTGCAATCATCGCCATAAAGATCGGGATGACGATGAGGGTTCGATGCAGGCCATTTTTCAAGAACGCTTCAATCAGGAAGGTTCCGGCAAGTCCCGCCAGGCCCAGTACGAGCAACATAAAAGACAGCATGGAGACACTGACGTGCGTGACCGTTTCAAGGAATGGGCGCAAATAGGTAAACAGCATGAACTGGCCCATGAAAAACACACTGACCGCCACCATGCCTAACGCGACCGGTACGCTTTTCATTAACCTGAAGACGTTTCCAGTGCCTGAACCGCTTTGCGATTTCATCGGTGGAAGGCTTACAGATAGCCATACACAAGCGACTGTCGCGACTGGGATGATGCACAAAAATGCACCGCGCCAGCCAATCAAGGCGCCGAGAAAACTGCCCAATGGTGCTGCAATCACAGTCGCCAAAGCGTTGCCGCCGTTGACGATTGCCATGGCACGCGTGATCTGGTCATCAGGCACAAGGCGCATGGCGGTTGCCGCCGACAGTGACCAGAAGCCACCAATTGCAACACCGATCAGCGCGCGCCCGATCATGAATACCCCGTAGTTCGGTGCGAACGCGACCACGGTTCCGGAAAGGATCATCAACAGCGTCAGAGAAAGGAGTAGCGGTTTACGGTCAACCCGCGCCGCCACCAAAGGGATAAGAAGGCTGGTGAATAAGGCAAGCAGCCCCGAAACGGAAATGCCCTGACCGGCTTGTCCTTCGGTGATATGCAGATCGGCGGCAATGGGTGTCAGCAGGCTGACGGGCATGAACTCCGATGCCACCAGTGCGAAGGCGGCAAGTGACATGGCCAGGACAGCGCTCCATGAATGTTGAGCTTCACTGGAGGTGGGAAGATGGGTCATTGAATAAATCCTGTATTGCGTGAAGCGTCGCGGCTCCCGAAGCGAAGCCACGAGAGAGGAGCGGTTCCCGTGTGGGTCGCCGATCCGATTACTTCAGATGACTGTTGAAGAACGTGGTCAACTTGGCGAAGGGAATCAAATTGACCCGATCGTAAAGATCCACATGCCCGGCATCTGGAACGATCAGCAACTCTTTGGGTTCGGCCGCCCGTTTGTAGGCGTCCTCGCTGAACTCCCTTGAGTGCGCCGTGGCGCCCGTAATGAAAAGCAGTGGGCGCGGGGAGATGGTCTCGATGTCGTTGAACGGGTAGAAGTTCATGAACTTCACATTGCTGGTCAGCGTTGGCATGGTAGTGGTTTGCGGCGATGCGCCAGCGGGGGTGACCTCGCCGCGCGCAGTGCGGTAGAAATCATAGAACTCATCACCCACAGCGTTGCCGGTCAGCTTTAGTGGTGAGCCGCTGGTATAGCGAACTTCGCCGCCCCAGAATTCCGCGTTACGCTGCTGCGCCGCATTGCGAATGATTTGCTGGCGTTGTTCCAACGTTACTGAGTGCTTGAGGCCGTTACGGTTGGCCGCCCCCATGTCATACATGCTGACCGTGGCGATGGCTTTCAGACGTGGATCGATCTTGGCGGCGCTGATGGCGAAGCTGCCACTGCCGCAGATACCGATGACACCGATACGCTCTCGATCGACGATCGGGCGAGTGCCGAGATAGTCCACGGCTGCACTAAAGTCCTCGGCGTAAATATCGGGCGAAACCGCTTGGCGAGGCGTACCTTCGCTTTCGCCCCAGAACGACAAGTCCAGTGATAGCGTGACAAATCCCTGCTCGGCCATTTTAGTGGCGTAAAGATTCGCACTCTGCTCCTTTACTGCACCCATAGGGTGACCGACGATTATCGCTGCACTCTTTGATTGCGGTTCGAGTCCTTTGAGGGTGAACAGGTTACCTGTCACCTTCATGCCATATTGGTTCTTGAAGTTAACCTTTTCTACGATCACTTTATCGCTGGAGTAGAAGTTGTCTGCGCCGTTCGACATGTTGGCTCCCATTGAAGAAAAAGAGATAACAAGCAGCCCTAGGGCTAGCAAAATTCCTTTCACTGCATATTCCTTTCGATTGAATGGTTGTTCACTGGAGTTTTTGACTCAGGCGTTTAGTCAGCCAACGAGGCGTTGTCGATCACGAAGCGATACTTGACGTCACCCTTGAGCATTCGCTCGTAGGATTCATTTATCTGGTCTGCTCGAACCAGTTCGATGTCGGCGACGATGCTGTGCTCGGCACAGAAATCCAGCATCTCCTGTGTTTCCGGGATGCCTCCGATCATCGAGCCGGCAATCGTTCGGCGCTTCATGATCAGGTTGAACACGTTGGGTGACGGATGCGGCGAGGCCGGTGCGCCGACTAGCGTCAGCGCACCATCACGCTTGAGCAGAACCAAAAAAGCATCAAGATCGTGTGGGGCTGCGACGGTGTTGAGAATGAGGTCGAAACTCTTGGTATGTGCCGCCATTTCTTCAGGGTTGCGCGATACGACCACCTCATCGGCGCCTAACTCCTTTGCCGCCTCGCACTTGGATTCAGAGGTGGTGAACGCCACAACGTGGGCACCCATCGCGTGGGCCAACTTGATGCCCATGTGACCCAGACCGCCGATGCCGACCACGCCTATTTTCTTGCCTGGGCCGGCGTTCCAGTGACGCAGAGGAGAGTAAGTAGTGATGCCCGCGCACAGCAGCGGGGCGACGGCAGCCAGTTGCGCCTCGGGATGGCGGATGCGTAACACGTAGCGCTCATGCACCACGATGTTTTGCGAGTAGCCGCCCAGCGTCCAGCCAGGTGCATCCGGTGTCGGGAAGTTGTAGGTACCGACCATCTCATCGCAGTAGTTTTCCAGACCTGTGTCACAGTCGTCACAGTGCTTGCAGCTGTCGACGACGCAGCCGACACCGACCAGATCGCCCACTTTGAAATCCGCTACATGTGCGCCCACCGCCGATACGCGACCGACAATTTCGTGACCCGGTACACAGGGAAATTGCGTGCCTGCCCACTCGGCGCGCACTTGGTGCAAATCCGAATGGCAGATGCCACAGAAGGCGATATCGATCTGAACATCATGGGCTGCAGGCGTGCGGCGATTGATCTGCATCGGCTCAAGGGGTTTGTCGCCCGCGTGAGCGCCATAGGCTTGTACAAGCATGGGAGAGACCTCAAAGGATTTGTCGGATGGACATTTTCCCGGTCTGCCAAGGCTCTCTGTAGTGCATTTAGCTGGATTACTTGCCTGATGCTATGAGTCTCTGTTTTTTTTCAGGACGGTCGGGAGCTGGCGAGTTAGAGTTCTGTGAAGAGGTATAAGACGAATATGACGAACAACCCCGACACAGCTCCTCAACAGACATCGCCACAAGAAAGGCTTGCGCAGATCATCGGCGCGCAGATATCGAAACCAGGTGATTTCGGAACGGCCATTACAGGTCTCGTCTTCTTCAGGCGCGAGCATCCAGCACCGCCCATCGTCTGCATGGTTGAGCCAAGCATCATCCTCGTAGCCCGAGGTGAGAAACAGCTCTGGGTAGGTGGCGAGGGCTACCCCTATGACACATCGCGGTTTCTGATCACCTCATTGGACTTGCCTGCCAATTCAGAAGTGCTGACGGCAAGCCCGGAACAACCATGCTTGGGGCTGACGTTGAAACTCGATCTACGCATGCTGGCTGAGCTGATAGCGCAAAGTGACCTGCCGCCAACCCGTGATCGATCAGTTGCGAAGGGGGTAGGAATTGGTTCCGTGACACCAGCTATGCTGGCCTCGTTCGAGCGCTTATTGGCACTGCTCGATGAGCCGGAGTCCATCCCTGTCCTTGCACCCTTGATCCAACGCGAGATTCACTACCGTCTCTTGCAGAGTGATCAGGCGAGCCGGCTGCGACAAATAACGTCTGTCGATGGGCAAGGTTATCGGATCGCGAAAGCCATCGATTGGCTGAAGTTGAATTACACCTTGGCGCTTCGCGTCGACGAACTTGCGGCCCGGGTGCAGATGAGCGCTCCGACCTTTCACCACCACTTCCGCCGACTCACTGCAATGAGCCCCTTGCAGTATCAAAAATGGCTGCGACTGAATGAAGCAAGACGGTTGATGCTCAATGAACACCAGGACGTATCCAGCGCCGCTTTCAAGGTCGGATATGAAAGCCCGTCCCAGTTCAGCCGCGAATACAGTCGATTGTTTGGCGTCCCCCCCAAGAGAGATATTGCGGCGCTACGAGGGCAGGGGTAGCAACATCAATGCGTACTTGAGGGGTGATTGATGATGGCTTCGCTTGCCGACGGCTCCATGTCTGATTTAACCAGGTAGCTGAGTGTCATGCAGCCGACATCTTTTCGGTACCAGTAACCTTCCGATAAAACGACATAAAACTCTGCCGGAGGATGCTTGTGGTACGGATAGCAAAGTTCGGGCTCCATTACCGCCAACCCCACTGTCAAAGTTGAACATGGCAGGTCACTTTGAGAATTCAGTGATACATCCATCGAGATGCCTCCTGGTTTTCTGGACGAAGCGTTCGATTCGCCATGGCCAATGCTGAAATCGCGCCGGAAACGATTGGGTTAATTACGAAGAAATCGTGCTGTTGCACTGACAAAAACGAGGAGAACAATCAGACAGCCCAGTGCGAACGACAAGGTGCTCAGATGGGCGACCGCCCCAATAAACACGGGACCGATCAGAATGCCCGCGTAGCCCATCGAGATGACAGCGGGGATGGCTACCGCCTGTGGCATACGTTGCTGCCGGCCTACAGCGGTAAAGATCACCGGGACAATGTTCGAGCAGCCAGCCCCGACCAAGGCGTAGCCGACCAAGGACGCGGGCCAGCCATCGATTCCGAGCGACACAATCATGCCCGCGGCTGCGCAAAGCCCGCCAAGCGCAACGACGCGCACGCCGCCCAGTTTGCTGACGATGGCGTCCCCCGTCAGGCGGCCCACCGTCATCGCAGCGGCGAAGGATGCGTAGCCCAAGCCGGCGATGCTCGGCTCTAACCCTCGGCTCGAGACAAGGAAGACTGCGCTCCAGTCAAGCATTGCACCTTCAGTGAGGAAGACGATGAAACAGAGCGTCCCTAAAAGCAGCACGATACCCCTGGGCACCGCGAACATTGGTCCACCCCGTTCAGTGCCATAAGTCAGAAAAGCAGGCGCTGCCTTGTAAAGCGCTCCCAAAACGGTGGCAACGATGCAGAGCGCCGCAATCAACGGATGCAGGCCCAGGGTCAGCAGAGCGGTCATCGCCCCGGCGCCCAATATGCCTCCGACGCTGTAAAGGCCATGGAAGCCGGACTGAAGTGCCTGCCCGCTGTTTTTCTCGACGATGACGGACTGTATGTTCATGGCGCAATCAAGCATGCCCATACTGGCACCGAAAATAGTGACAGCGATGACCAAGCCAGGCAGCCAGGCCACGGTGCTCAACAGCGCAAGAACGGCACACAAGACAATCGTCGCCCAGATTACGACTGGTCGGCATCCATAGTGCGCAGTGAGATACCCAGCGAAGGGCATGGCCACAATAGATCCACCGCCAAGGCCAAGCAGCAGCAACCCCAGGCCACCATCGTCCAGGCCGGCGCGTGCTTTAACCAATGGAACCAGAGGCGCCCAAGCGGACATGAGCAGGCCCGCGATGAGGAAGGCAATGCGTGTAGACATCCGCTCGCTGTGGTTAGCCGTGGGTATTAATACCGGCGATGGAGCATTCATAATTCTCGGTAATCCTTATCGATGATGCCAGCCATCGTTTACTCGGCTTAGACGGTGCGGGTTTCGTATGTTTGTCGCGTGCCCGGGTTTCGGAAAACTTAGCGCCTGCGCTCATACGTTGCTCTATAACTGCTTGGCGCGACGCCAAAGAAGTCACGAAAGCGCATATGGAAGTTGGCGAAACTACAGAAGCCGGTCGCAATCGCGATATCGGTGATCGGCCGATTGCTCTGCAGAATAAGCTGTCGCGCTCGAGTCAAGCGCAGCTCAAGGTAGTAGCGTGTGGGCGTGGCGCCCACGAATCGGCAGAAACGCCGCTCCAATTGTCGTCGGGAAATTTTCACACATTCAGCCAGTTCGTCGATCGATAGTGGCTCTTCGATGTTCTTTTGCATCAGTTCTAAAGCGAGCTTCAGGGTTTGTGGCAAGGTGGGGTCAGTGTCAACGATGACAGTCGATATCCCGGAGACTTCAGCGGTTTGATCGCAACTGAGTATTTCCTCGACAGCGTGGGTCAGCGACACGCCTTGTTTAGCGGTGATGAGCTCCAGCATCATTCGTAACGAACTGCTGGCGCCGGCGCATGTGATACGGTTTCTATCCAATACGTGAGTCCGACAAGTGACCAGGACTTTGGGGAAAACATCCTCCATCATCGCTCGCCCATCTGGATGGAAGGCACACTCGACACCGTCCATTAACTGAGCTTCCGCCAGAAAAAACGCACCATTCCACAAACCGCCCATGGTCGCGCCAAGAGATGCGACGTTACGTAGCTTGCGCCGTAACAGCGGGTCGCTGATCAGCTTCACTCGCAAACCACCAGCGACAATGAGAACGTCGATACGATCCGGTAGTTGGGATAACTCCAGGTCCGCTGAAATTGCTATTCCCAGATCGCTCATTACAAGGCGGTTCTTGATGCCGACCGTCAACACCTCAAACGCCGGTGTCTCGTTAATCAGGTTGGCGGTCACCAGTGCATCGATAGCGCCGGTGAACGACATCATCGAGAAATTGTTCAAAAGCACGAAAGCTACACGAGTCACCGCCTGCGGCATTAATGGTTTCTGCGCCGTACAGGAGTACCCCATGTTCTTGTCTTTAAGCACGCTCTCGAATACGAATGGCATAAATCCTCTTTGACACCTTTACCAATAGCTGCGAAACCGTTGCGCAATCTAGACAGCGGTTTTTGGAGCAGACAGCAACAAATCAAAGAATGACTGGCAGTCATCGCTCTCAGGCAGTGCTTCAACACCGTTCTTGATCGCATTGCTGAGCGTGGATCCCAAGCTGTCATCAGCCAGCAAATGATATTTAGCCGTGAGTTCGGCACTCGACATAGGGTTGCCGGGGTCGCCCTTGGCCGTCGCGGTGGGGCTCGTAAGACGCGTGCCGTCTTTCAGGGCGACTATGACGCGGGAGAGAATTTCCTCAGGGAACCTGGCGGACAGGTCGGGCGCCTCATGTAGGGTTATCTTCCCGCTGATGTTCAAGATGTCCGGCGCATGAATGGAATCCCCGGTGACTTCGTCAGGGCCCAGCTTTCCATGAACGATCAAGGCGGCCAGTGGAAATGCGAGCGCATATTGGGCCTCATCCGCATTCTTCGGAAAATGCCCCTGCAAGCACACAGACTCGTGGAATGTCTCGACATCGATGGTCTCGATCAACTCAGCAGTGATGACTGGATGTGCTCGCATCAAATCGGTCATGGCCGTGAGTGCCGGTTGCGCCCAGCGACATACCGGCCACGGTTTGAAATATTGCTCGTCGATCTCCCAACGGGTTCCGATGTCCTGCCAGAAAGTGGAAATCTCCAGAGGTTCAACGGTGGCGGCTGGAGCGCCCGTGACACCGAGCTGTGCCATCAGTAATGCGTTCAGTCCGGCATACGCCCCGGCGCCGTGGGCATCACGCAACATCGTCGGAAAGCTCACCAGGCGCATCATCGGGCACCTGGGGCCAAAGTATTCCGCGATACCCAGCGCATGACGGAATGTCGTTTCATCAAGCTTCAGCAGGCGGGCACCGGCACAAACGACCCCGATCCCGGAAAAGGCGCCTGAGGCATGATATTCAGGGGCGGTGGCCATCAATGCCTGGCCCGCCCGTAACGCGGTCTCGTAACCGATGCACAGTGCGCTGAGGAATTCTTCGCCGCTGATGTCTTTGCCCTGACTGCGATACGCGTCAACCAATGCAACAATGGCCGGGACAACGGTTGCACCCGCATGCCCCTTGGAGGTGAAGTGACCTTCATGTGCATCCAGGCTATCAACGCAGAAACCGCCTGCATACGCGGCGCCCAATGGATGTACGGCTCTGCCGTCGAACCAGAGGCGGCTGGACAGCTTGTTGGCAGAGCAGTGGGTGTCAGCGTAGGTTTTGAGCATCACGCTGGTTTGATTATTGCGAGCACCGGCGGCCACGCCAATGATGTCGAGCAGGCAAGTTTTAACCAACTCGCGTGTATGCAGGGGCGCGTCCTTGTAACTGAAATTCTGGACGAATGAATACAACTGCATTTCAATATTCCCGAGTGATGAACGCCGAAACGGATAAAAAGTTGCCCGGTGAAGAGCAACCTTTTATGCAGATTTATAAGAAGGGACTAGTTCTTTGCGGTGGCGGTATTTGCCGCGGCGCGTGCGTCTGCCAGCCAGCTGTCGTATTTCGCGCGATGGGCCGCGATCCATTCTTTGGCGTGCCGGGTAATGTCAGCTGCACTTTTTTCGCCATTGTGCATTTTGAGATTTTGCGCACTTTCATCGTCGGTAGTGATCTGCATCTCAGACAGGTACTTCACGGCCGCCGGGTTTTTCTCGGCGAACTCTTTGTTGATGACCGCTCTGACACTGTCTACCGCGAAACCAAGGTTTTTACCATTGAAGGTAGTGTTGGTATCGTTTTTGCCACCCGGGAGATCCGTACGCGGCACGGTTAACCAAACCACATCTTTACCTTCGACCAGAACACCGGAGATCCACTGAGGTACCCAGGTGTAATAGAGAATCGGCTTGCCTTCTTTATAACGAGCAATGGTGTCGGCCATCAGGGCAAAATAGGAGCCCTGGTTATTTGTGACGGTTTTTTCCAGGCCATAGGCTTTCATATGGTGGGCAATGATCAGCTCACAGCCCCAGCCGGGGTTGCAACCTGTCAGGTCTGCTTTACCGTCGCCATTACTATCGAACAGCTTGGCAATCTCTGGCTTTTTCAAATCATCGATAGAGGTGATGTGATACTCATCAGCCGTTTTCTTATCGATCATGTAGCCCTGTAGTACGCCCGGCATAATAGCGCCGGTTTTCACCATCGTCTCATCGCCGCCGGCCTTCTCGTAGAAAGACTTGTGTAGCTCCTCCCACAGATGAACCGAGAAATCAGCGTCACCATTGGAAATCGCTACCATCATGGTGGAGTACTCGGTTTCCTTGGGAGTCTCAACGTCGTAGCCCAATTCCTTGAGGCCCGCCATTGCAATCTCTCCGCGAAATCGCTCTTCGGCAATTGACGGGAAAATTGGAGTGATCGATACCCCTTTTCCGGGCTCCTGCGCCGTGGCGGCTGATGCGAAAACAGGGGAAACCGCTAGTACTAAAAGCGCCACAGAGTGAATGAATTTCTGTTTTATTCCGAATGTTGTGAAGTTCATTATCGTTTGCCTTGGCTGGATTAAAGAAGTTGGCATTTCTTTTGGTTCACGACGCGCCGCTTAGCGGAGTTAACTCTCTTTGGGACTGACTTTTATTTGCGTAACAGCGTTTTTTCTCTTCAAGCGATAAATGACACCCACCGGGCCGGTCTGGTACCAGTGCTCACCTTTGGTTGCCCTGTTACTGCGTTCGCCCATTGCCTGGGTCAGTCGGTCGAGGAAGATCGCCAGCAATACCAGCCCCAATCCACCGACGGTTGCCAAGCCCATATCAAGGCGGCCAATCCCTCGAAGTACCATCATCCCCAACCCGCCAACCGAAATCATTGATGCGATCACCACCATGGAAAGTGACAACATTAATGCCTGATTCAGACCCGCCATGATCGTCGGTGCAGCCAAAGGAAGTTGAACCCGCCTCAGCATTTGGCGTGGGGTGCATCCGAAAGCGCGGGCTGCTTCAACCTTGTCCTCCGGTACCTGGCGAATTCCCAGATTGGTGAGCCTGACCAGTGGCGCTACTGAAAAGATGATCGTGACCAGTACTCCCGGTACGTTGCCGATGCCAAACAGCATCACCACGGGTACCAGATAAACAAATGCAGGCAGTGTTTGCATTGCATCGAGTACCGGCCGCAGAAGCATCTCCAGCCGGTCACTCCGGGCACACAGGACACCCAGCGGTATGCCAATAACTGCACAGAAAAACAGTGAAGTGAGCACCAGGGCGAGGGTGATCATGGCGTCGTTCCATACGCCGATCACTCCTAAGAGGGTGAGGGTGATGAGACAAAGGATGCCTATCTTTTTCCCTCCTACCTGCCAGCCGAAGAGCGTCGCAACAATAATGAATATTGATGGAGGAATAGCCAACAATCCGAACTGAATACCATTAAGTACCTGGTCGATTGGCCATCTGATCGAGCGGAATACCTCACGGAAATTATGAACCAGAAAATTCAGGGCAACTTCTACCCATTGGCCCAAAGGGACGTTGATGGATTGAAATGGGTCTAGAAAATTGAATTCGTTCATGTCATCACCTGAATGTCCGAGCCTGGCAAGCCAGCAAATAGAGCCTGTTAGTGTCGGCTCATTGTCTGAAGCAGTAGGCTCTTGGAGATCGTGCCTTTGAACACACCTTGGCGATCCAGCACGGCAACTGGA